>DATAMS010000505.1:0-12780 GCA_036260495.1 Thermoanaerobaculia bacterium | reverse complement strand
TCAGCGACGCCCTCCCATCGAGCGCCTTCTCCCCCATCGCCTTTTGATGGGGGAGAAGGTGGCGAAGCCGGATGAGGGGGCCGTGCAAATTAGGACAACCACCCTCTCGTCGGTTTCGGTTTCGACCTGACCCCTTCCTCGTACCGTTTCGCGCTGTCGCTAATTCAGCGACGCCCTCCCATCGAGCGCCTTCTCCCCCATCGCTTTTTGATGGGGGAGAAGGTGGCGAAGCCGGATGAGGGGGCGGTCGTCGCTGGAAGTCCGAAAGATGCATCACCCGGCACGAGGTTTGCGTCCGGCTTCCGGGCAATGAACGACCTCCTCACCATCAGCACCGCGCTCGAGAGGACGCTGGCTGAGATCGACCATCAGGAAGAAGTTCGCCGGCACGAGAACAGCGACGTCACCGATGTGATGAACTGGATCGCCGGTTTCCGCCGCCGGTCCAGGGTCCTCGCGCAGAACGTGAAGACGGTCGAGCTCTCACCAGCGAGGTGAGAGCCCTTTCGAAAGCCGCGGACGGACTCTTACTGAGTTGACGTCGAGCTCGTATCGGTAGTCGATGTCGTTGCCGACGTATCTGTCGATGTCGCCGAGGTGTCGGTCGATGTTGCCGACGTATCGGTCGTTGTCGTCGTCTCGGTAGTCGTCGTGGTCGTGCTCGGCGGCGGAAGCAGATTGATCTTCGGCCCGTTCGCCGGCGTCACCGTCAGTTCCGTGTACTCCCACTTCTCGCCGGCCTTCGTGGCCACGGCGTGAACGGTGCCCTTGCCCTTCGGTCCGGAGATCGGGAAGTCGAGCGTGGCGTGGCCGCCGCTGGTATCAACGTTCACGCTGCCGGTCACCATCAGACCCGCTTCGATCGGAGTGCCAAGCGCCGCGATGACCGCGGGATCGCTCTGCGCGCGCTTCAGCGCTTCCTGGTAAACGTCGCTCTTCTTCATTGCGCCGAATACGACGACGACAATGACGACACAGAAGATCGCTCCCAGGACGAGAAGGGAGCCGCATCCGATCAGTCCCCATTTCATGCAGCCGCTCTTCTTTGCGGGCTGAGCAGCAGGTGGCGGTGGGGTGTACGACGTGGCAGGTGCTTGATTGATGCTCATGGTTGTTGCCTCCGGCTGACTTCGTTGATTTTGGGGATTGGGCGCATTTTACACAACTCGCAGTCTCCGATGCGCAGATGTTCACAGATGAAACCGCCGTTGACCGGCGCCTGCCTAAGAACGTCAATCGTTGATACAGTTCCCCTCATGCCGGACGCACCCACCTTTGCTTCTCTTGGTCTTTCCACTCCGCTTCTCGACACGCTGACGCAGCTTGGGTATGAGGCGCCGACGCCGATTCAGGCGCGGACGATTCCGGCGTTGCTGAAGGGGCGCGATCTCATCGGGCAGGCACAGACGGGCACCGGCAAGACGGCCGCGTTCGCGCTGCCGATTCTGCAGCAACTGGATTTGAGCAAGCGCGTCACGCAGGCGCTCGTGCTCGCGCCTACGCGCGAGCTTGCCGTGCAGGTCTCCGAGGCCATGCATTCGTATGCGAAAAAACTGGAGGGCGTCACCGTCCTTCCGGTCTATGGCGGTGCACCGATCTTTGGGCAGATGAAGCACCTGCAGCGCGGCGCGCACGTCGTCGTCGGCACGCCCGGACGGCTCATCGATCATCTCGACCGCGGCACGCTCAGCCTCGATCATGTGCGCATGATCGTGCTCGACGAAGCGGACGAGATGCTGAAGATGGGCTTCATCGACGAAGTGGAGCGGATGCTCTCGCTCGTGCCGAAACCGCGGCAGGTGGCACTCTTTTCGGCGACGATGCCCGAGCCGATCGCGCGCATCGCGCAGAAACACCTCGTCAATCCGGAGCGCGTCGAGATCGAGCATCACACCATCGCCGGACCGGACATCGAGCAGCGCTTTCTTAATCTGGCCGAGGGGCAGAAGCTCGAAGTGCTGACGCAAATGCTCGAGCTCGAAGAAGCGGATGCGGTGCTCATTTTCCGGCGCACGAAGAACGGTGCGGCGGAGCTGGCGGAAAAACTCGGCGGGCGCGGATTCGTGGCCGAGGCAATGCATGGGGATATGAAGCAGGCGGAGCGCGAGAGCGTCATCCGCCGATTGCGCGCCGGCAAACTCGACATCGTCGTCGCGACGGATGTTGCCGCGCGCGGGCTCGACGTCGAGCAGATCACGCACGTCGTCAACTACGACATTCCGAACGACGTGGAGGCGTACGTGCATCGCATCGGCCGCACCGGACGCGCGGGGCGCAGCGGCGTGGCCACGCTCTTCATCACGCCGCGCGAACGGCGGATGATGCGCGAGATCGAGCGCTTCACCGGCACGCAGATCAAGCCGATGAAGATGCCGTCGCGCGCCGACGTTGCCGCGCGGCGTATCGCTGTTTTCAAGGAGTCGCTGCGCAAGGAACTGCAGGCGGGCGATCTCGATCTTTACGTCGAAGTGGTCACGCAGCTCGCCGAAGAAGGACCGTTCGACATGGCGGACGTGGCTGCCGCGGCGTCGCGCATCGCGCATGGAACGCGCGCGGTGGCTGCGCCCGCGGAAGTTGTGAAGCGGGAAGCGCCGCCATCATCGTCTGCCGCCTCTGCTCCCGACGAAGACTCCGGCGATGCCAAAGTCCGTCTGTCGATGGCGTTGGGCAAACGCGATGGGATTCGACCCGCGGACGTCGTCGGATCGATTGCGAATGAAGCCGGCATTCCCGGGAGCGACATCGGCCCGATCGAGATCCGCGACGACATCACCTACGTCACGATTCCGGCGCGTCATCGCGAGATTGTCCTGGCGAAACTCGGCAGCGCACATTTTCGCGGGAAGCCGGTGAACCTGCGCGTGGCCGGCGGCGAATCGCCATCGCGCGAGCGTCCGCGTTACGAACGCTCTACTTCGCGGCCCGCGCGTCCGCCCGCTGCTGGCCGTTTTCAGCGCGATGACCGGCCGGAGCGCCCGCCTGCCGCTCGTTATCAGCGCGACGATCGCGAGGAGCGGCCGCGAACGACGAAACCGTTCCGTCCCGGCGCCGGTGCGACGCCGTACGCTGCGCGGACAGGAAAGCCGTTCACTCCTCGGAGCAAGCCGTTCGGTTCGAGCGACAAGCCGTACGCGGCGACAGGGAAGACCTTCGGATCGAAGGACAAGCCATACGCGGCGAAGGGAAAACCGTTCGCTTCGAAGGGAAAGCCATTCGTGTCGAAAGGCAAGCCGAAGCCGCGCAAGGGCTGAGGCGATTTTCGCGCGAAGTTCCCGACGAAGCATTCGGGCGGGACGCCCGAATGCCCGCATGCGAGACGCACGCACTCCTCGTACAATCAGTCGATGGACCCTGACGCACTAAGACGCTTCGTCGAGAATCATCGTGCTGCAGCGGCGCGCGTGCGTGAGGACGCAAGACAGAATCCTCTCACCGCCGCGCAGGCATTCGCTGCCGCGATGGCGTTGCTGAACTTCGACGAACAAATGAACGGTCCGCCGTTTGAACGTTACGACCCGGTGTCCGAACGCGAAGATGCCGCCATGCGGGATGCGTGGACGAAACTTCGCGAGAAGTGGCCGCGGTGAGCGCGGATACCTTCAGATTTCGCGCGAAGCGCTTTGGAGTGCGGTGGCGCCAGCCACCGCTTTGAAGAGTGAGCGCGAATCGATGCGCGTGTTCGAAAGCTGCGACTGGCGCCGCAGCACTCCAGAGCGCTTCGCGCGAAATGAATAGGGCAGCCACGTACAATTCGGCCATGTCCGACGACCTCTCCTTCCTCGATTTCGAGCCCGACTTCTCGTCGCCCGCTCTTCTGGCCGCGTACGATGAACTGCCGCTCTGGTCGGCGATGTTCGGGATATTGCTGCTGGAGGAAGTGCCTGTGAGCGGCGTGACCAACGTGCTCGATATCGGATGCGGCACCGGCTTTCCGCTCATCGAGCTGGCCGGGCGGCTGGGGCCGCGTGCGCATGTGCATGGCCTTGATCCATGGAAAGCAGGCCTCGCCCGCGCGGCCGGAAAGATCGCCAGCCGCGCCACGGGCAACGTGACGCTTCACGAAGGCAGCGCGTCATCGATCCCCTTCCTAAACTCCACATTCGACCTCATCGTTTCCAACCTCGGCATCAACAACTTCGACGATCGTGAGGCCGCGATCACCGAGTGCCGCCGCGTCGCGCGGGATCGGGCCACCCTCGCGCTCACCACGAATCTTCAGGGTCACATGCGCGAGTTTTACGACGTCTTCGAACAAGTGCTGGAAACGGAAGACGACGATGCGCGTGACCGGCTACGCGCGCATGTCGCCCATCGGGCAACAGTGCCCGGCGTTCGCGAGCTACTCGATCGCGGCGGCTTCACCGTCGCGCGTGTCGTCGAGCGCGAAGGCGTGATGCGCTTCGCCGATGGCACGGCCTTGCTCAACCATCACTTCATCAAACTCGGATTTCTCGACGGTTGGAAGAAGGTCGTTCCCGGCCGGGAGCGCATCGTCTTCGCGCGTCTCCTTGGCGCGCTGAACGAGCTCGCCGCGCGTCACGGAGAACTGCGACTCACGATTCCGATGGCGTACATCGAAGCGCAAGCGATACCGCTTCGCTAGACGATCACCATCCAGCTTTCGTAGTCCTGTAATGCCCGCCTACTGCGATGCCCGCGAGCTCGATGAGCTTCGCGACAAATTGTTGTGGCGCGGGCCCACTCCATCCAGCGAGCGCTTCCTCAGCGTGTTCATGGATCAAAACAACAAGTGCAATCTGCGGTGCCGGATGTGCGGGTTCAGCGATCCGCGTGTCGCGTCGCTGCCCGGATACGACCTTCCACGATGGCTGTACGAGCGCATCGCTGCCGAGATCTTTCCACGCGCGAGCTACCTCTGCCTGTCACTCATGACCGAGCCGTTCATGACGCGCGATTTTCCTGACCGCCTTGCCGCGGTGCGCGATTACGCTGTGCCCTTCAGCGATCTGATCACAAACGGCACGCTGCTGAGCGACGCAACCATCGCGAAGATCATCGACGCTCGCATCTCCCGGATCATCGTCTCGATCGACGGAGGAACACGAGAAATCTTCGAGGCCGTGCGAACCGGCGCGCGTTTCGATATGGTCATTGAGAACTTCAAGCGCCTTCAGACGACGCGCCGCTCGTGCAACGCTGCGCTTCCGAAGCTTCGCGTGAACCACGTGCTCTCCGAGATCAACATCGATCACTTCGACACGTTTCTCTCACTGATCGAGGCGCTGGAGGTCGAGGAAGTGGCGGTGCGAACGGTGTCTCGGATGAGCAACGCCGAGGTGCAGGAGAGCACGGACCCGGGGTTCTGGGACAAGGTTCGCGCCGCGCGAGTCAGGCTCGCCGCATGTTGCAAGCGCACTGGCATTCTTGACGCCGCGTTTCTTCGAGACCGTCACAGCGCGATCGATCTCTTCACCGATGCCGGCGACAAACTGATCTGCCGGGTGCCGTGGACCACGCTGGCGATCCATCCGAATGGCGACGTCTATCCGTGCATGGCCTGGTCGCGTCCTCGAATCGGCAACCTCGCCACGCAGACGCTCGATGAGATCTGGAACGGAGCGGAAGTCACGGAACTGCGCAAAGAATTCGAGGCCGTGCAGCCGGGATTGGATTGCCTCAATTGTGTGATCCGCCGGGCTGCCAACGATCCCGAGGACGATTTCTTTTATCGCAAACTGGCGGAGCCAGGGATCGCGTGATCTGAGCCGCACCCCTCAGCGCCGTCGAAGTTACGGCTCTCGACGGTCAGCAGGAACGGAACACAGAAAGCGCACAAGCTCTAAGTGGCGCGACCAAAAGATGAACGCAGGTTCGCCGTGATCGCATGCTACAAAATATTGATCGGATCAACGTCGATCGCCACCTCCACCCCCTTCCATTTCTTGCCGATCATCACGCCTTCGACCGCTTTTCGCAGCGCGGTGCGGTGTGGGCAGCGGAGGAGGATTTGGTAGCGGTAGACGCCTTTGATTCTCGCCATTGGGGCGGGGGCTGGGCCTTGGATTCGGGTGCCGGCGATCGGTTTCAGGGCTTCTTCGAGTTTGCGGCCGCACTCGAGGGCGGCGCGGTCGACGTCGGTGAGGTGTTCGCCGCGAAAGAGGATGGCGATCATTGAGGTGACTGGGGGGTAGTGGAACGTTTTGCGGAATTGGATTTCGGATTCGTAGAAGGCTTCGTAATCGTGGCGAAGGGCGTGTTGGATGGCGTAATGCTGCGGAAACGCGCTTTGGATAAGAACGGTTCCGATCAGATCGCCGCGGCCGGAGCGGCCGGCGACTTGGGTCAATAAATAGAACGTCTTTTCGGCGGAGCGGAAATCGGGGTAGCCGAGGATTGAGTCGGCGTTGAGGACGGCGGTGAGGGTCACGCTGGGGAAATGATGGCCTTTGCTCAGCATTTGCGTTCCGATCAGCGCTTGCGTTTCCTGGCGGCGGAACGCGTCGAGGATGCGGACCAGCTCTCCTTTCTTACGGGTTGAATCACGGTCGAGCACAGCCACGCTGATGCCGGGAAAATCGCGACGGAAACGTTCTTCGACTTTCTCCGTGCCGAATCCGATCGGTTGCATCGTTACGCCATTACAGAGCGGACAATGTTCGGGGATTTTCTTACGCATCCCACAATAGTGACAGATAAGCAATCCGTCGCGGCGGTGAACGGTCAGAGTGACACTGCAATCGCGGCAGCGGAAATCGTGGCCACAATCGCGGCATAACAAATACGGCGCGTAGCCGCGGCGATTCATCAGGATAATGGCCTGCTCCCCTGCCACGAACGTTTCCTTCATCCGCTCTTTCAATGGATTACTGAAAATGACGAAGCCCTTGTCTTCTTTTTCGGCGCGCTCTTTTCGAAGGTCGATCACATCGGCGACTGGCAGGGGACGCGATTCGACGCGCGACAGCATTCGGATCAATGTGTACTTGCCGCGCGCTGCGTTTTCGCGCGATTCGAGCGAGGGCGTCGCCGAGCCGAGGACGATGGGAATGGCGCGAAATTGCGCACGGACTACGGCCAGGTCGCGGGCGTTGTAGCGTGGCGATTCGTCCTGCTTGTATGCGCTGTCGCCTTCTTCGTCGACGACGATCAGTCCGAGCCGCTGGAATGGCGTGAAGAGCGCCGACCGCGGTCCGATCGCAACATCAACCTCACCCCTTCTTGCGCGCCACCACTGATCGAATCGTTCGCTGGCCGAAAGGCTGCTGTGCAGGATGGCGATGCGCTCGCCGAAGCGTTCTTTCAGTCGCGATGCGAACACCGGCGTGAGCGAGATCTCGGGCACGAGCAGCAGCGCCTGCTCTCCTCGCCTCACCACGTCGCGCATCAACTCGATATAAACCTCGGTCTTCCCGCTGCCGGTCACTCCTTCGAGCAGGAACGGCGCGAACGTTCCCGCGCCCGCGCGAATCGCCGCGATCGCGGCGCGTTGTTCCTCGGAATGGCGGATGTCACCGACGCTGGCCGGATCGAGTCCGGCCAGGAACGCATCGAGCGTGTGCCTCCGCGCGCGGCGCTCGATCCGAATCACACTTTTCTTCGACAGCGCTCCGAGCACGGCCGCGCTCACGCCCGCGTTCTCCAGCGCGCGCACCGGCATCTCCCCTCCCCGGCTGGCTAGCAGTTCCACGGCCTGCTGCTGCTTCGCCGTAAGGCCGTCGGGCGGCGTTTCGAGAACGACGAATCTGTCGTAGCGGACGCCTTTCGCGTCGGTCACGCGATCGCCGACGGTGACGATGCCGGCGTCGCGAAGTCGCTCGATGGTCGATCGCGAGCTCGCCTCGAGCGCGGCTGCGAATGGAAGCGCGCGCCGGCGGAGCTCTTCGATCAGCGCCACGTCGGCATCGAGAATCTGCTTCGCTTCCAGCGCGGCGGCGATCATCGAATCATCGCCAACGAGCGATACCTCGCGCTTGCCGCGCGCGGACATGTTGGCCGGCAGCGCGGTGCGGAGCATCTCGCCGAGGGGGACTATGTAGTAGTCGGCGGCCCAGCGGCAAAGATCGATGATCTCGGGAAGCAGCGCCGGCTCGTCATCGTCCAACACGCCAAGGATCGGTTTGATCTTCCCCGACTCAGGCGCGCGGTCGGTGAGCGCGACGACGAATCCTGTATTTCGTTTTGCGCCGAATGGAACTTCGACGCGCGACCCGAGGCGGACGGAATCGCGAAGCGTGGGCGGGATCGCGTACGTGAACGTGCCGTGTACCGCAACCGGCAGCGCCACCTCAGCGAATTCAGAGAGACCGGACGGCATCGACTCTATTTTCTCCGCCAGACGATGGCGAGTGCGACCACGAGTGCGATCGCGACATAGACCGCGGCCTCGGGTGCGTGAATGCGCGTATGCGGCTCGGGCGCGAAGCTCATCTCGTACGCGCAGCCATCACGCGAGCCATTCATGACCTGCGCTCCCGCGGCGATGACGCGCCCCTCGCCGTTGACACCTCGTACGCGGATGATCGCTTGATCAAGTCTCACTCCGGGAAAGAGATCCTGCGTGTCGGCGGAGAGGTGCTCGAAGCGATCGAGGAAGATGCGCTTCTCGGCGCGCGTCTGGCCATGAAGATCTTCGAGCGAGACGACGACGGACAGCGCTGCGCCTGCGGTCTCCACGAGGTGAAGCTTGTAGCGCGCGTCGCTTGCACCGTCGCCTTGCAGCATTGCGGATTGACCGTTGCCGGCGCCGAGGCGGGTTGGGATGGCGGTGAGGGTCATGGAGACTGCGGTGGACGGCCCGGCGGCGGGAAGGTAACCGTAGATTCGGGCAGAAGCGACGACATCGGCATTCGCTTCGATGCGCAACGCGCCGATGCCGTTGATGCTCGTCAGGATCGGCGGGCCGAGGGGATCGAAGACGCGCGTCTCGCGAGGCGCGAGCTGGACCCTCGTCTGCCGCGGCGATGGATTGGCGTTGCCGCTTTCGAGATACGACAACGTCAGCGTGGCGGGATGGTCGTCAGCATTCGTGATCCAGAGCGCGGTGAAGAACAGCCGTCCTGCGACTCCGGCTCCTCGGCCTACGATCGGAATCAGAAGGTCGTGATCGGCGTACGACGCCGCCAGCGGATGCGCTGCCAGGAGAAGAATGGGGATGATGAGTCTTCGCACGTGATCAGTATGCGGCGCGCGCGATTACAATCAATGGTTGAGTGGCCAGGTGGCCGCTCGCGCTTACCGTGCCCGCGCTCCTCTATCTTCTGTCTGCCGCCGGTGCGCTCGTTCTCGTGCGCCGGTTCATGGCGCTTTCGCGTCCCGTTGCGGCGGTGCTGATCCTGCTGCCACTTTGCCTCACGGGCCGCGCGCTCGTGACGGGCGGCGTGTACGCGCCGATCGATCTGGCGTATCACTTCGATCCGCTGGCGTCGATGGCGACGAAGGTTGGCATCGACCGCATCGCCAATCCGCTCCCCTCGGATGTGACGGTGCAGTTTCTGCCGTGGAACGCAGGGTTGCGGTGGGCGATCACGCACGGGCAGTGGCCGCTCTGGAATCCGTTCGAGCTCGGAGGCAACGTACTTGCCGCGGCGGCGCAATCAGCTCCCTTTCATCCGATCACGCTCCTCGGGCTCCTGCTTCCGATGCCGGGCGCGCTCGGATTCATGGCCTCGATGACGTACTTCCTCGCCGCGCTGGGGATGTTTCTTTTTCTTCGCAACCTCGCGCTCCGTTCGCTGCCCTCGCTCTTCGGCGCCGCAGGTTGGATGCTCTCCACGTACGTGATCACCTACACGCACACCGCGCACGGAAACGCCATCGCGCTGCTGCCGTTGGTGATGCTCGGGGCGCGGATGGTGGCGCGCAATCCGGGCGTGCGCGCAGCGGCGATGCTCGCGGGTGCGCTGATCCTGCTGACGTTGTGCGGGCATCCGGAGACGTCGCTTCACATCATCGCGCTGTCCGCCGCTTATCTGATTTTCTGCGCGCGCGGACGATGGGGCCTCGTGATCGTCAGCGGCCTCGGTGCCGGAATCGCCGCGTTACTCCTCACCGCCTTTTTTCTGCTGCCGATGATCGACGCGATTCCGCAGACGCGTGAGTATCAGCATCGCCGGTCAGGCGCGGAGGCAACGATCGCATCATGGAGAACGGTCGCGCACGTGCTCACGCTCGACGTGATTCCGTTCGCTGACGGAACACCTGGGATCGAGGAGACGCGTCACGATGTCTCGGTGCGACATCGTTCACTCGGCACTGCGTACTGCGGCGCGATGATGCTGGCTCCGGCGCTTCTCGCGCTCGTGCGCGCACGGACGCGCGAGAAGTACTTTTTCCTTGCGGTGATTCTGTTCGGGCTGCTGATGGGGGCCGAGGCGCCCGGCGTGACGAACGTATTCGCGGACCTGCCGGTCTTCAGCCTGGCCATCAACGCGCGCATGATCTCCTTCGCCGCATTCGGCATCTGCGTGCTCGGCCCGATCGGTTTGCAGTTGTCGCTCGCCGCTCGCCGTTCGCTGGCCTGGATGTTCCTCGGCGTCGCGTTGACGATCACGATTGCCGTCGTGATCATCGCCGTCGAAGGCACGCTCACTCCCGATTTCATTCGCGCCAACGCCATTCGCGAAGTTGTACCGCTGCTGCTGGCCTTCGCACTGCTCCGCGCGTTCACGGTGCCGCGTGCGGTCCTGGCAGGACTGCTCGCGCTTCTGCTGTTGCAACGAGTCATGGAGATCGGCGGCTTCATTCCGACCGTCGACCGGCGCGCGTTCTTTCCGCCGATCGCCGGCTTCGAGCAACTTTCGCGCAACGGCGAACCGTATCGCGTCGTCGCGCAAGGGCCGCTGTTCGCGCCGGACATCAGCGCACTTTATGGACTCGAGGATGTGCGCGGCTATCAGGCGATGACGTTCGCGCGGCTAGCTGAGACGTTTCCACTTTGGTCGATCCCGCAACCAGTCTGGTCGAATCGCGTCGACGATCTCACCGCGCCGATGCTCTCGCTGATGAACGTGCGTTATGCGCTGGCGCTGCCGGAGACGGTGCCCACGCCGGGTTGGCGTCTCGTCGGAAAATATCCGGGCTACCAACTCCTCGAAAACAGCGCCGCGCTGCCGCGAGCATTCATCCCTCGGCTCATTCACTCCGGCGCGAGCGACGTGATCGCAGGAATGCGGGCGTGCCGCGACTTCGCGTCCGAGGGGTGGATCGAGACGACGGGCGCGCCGGCGAGCGCAGCGAACGGCGAAGGGACCGTTGCCGTTCGCGCACTCGGGTCGCGCGTGACGCTTCATGCCTCGATGCGCTCGCCCGGATGGATCGTCATTTCAGAAACGGCGTGGCGAGGCTGGGCCGCGACGATGGGACACCAGCGCCTCAAAGTCCACTTCGCCGACCGCGCCTTCCTCGGCATCTACGTTCCTGCCGGCGAGCACGACATCGAACTGTCGTACCGGCCGAAGGCAGTCACGACCGGCGCGATCATCAGCGTTGTGTCAGCGCTGGCGATGGTTGTTTTGTGGGGAGTGAGGCGTCGGGTGTGGGGTGTGGGAGCAAAGGCACGAGAACTTGACTCTTAGCTCCCACACCCCACTACCCACACCCCACTCCCTTCATCACTTCACGCGATTGCGGATTTCCTGTAAGTGCACGGCTTTGATCAGCACGCCGGTGCTCAGGGTGTCCGTGTAACCGCCGGAAGCGAAGCCGAGGGCTGAGAGTGCGGGATCGAGAGCTGCCCGCAGTTGATTGATGTGGATCGCCTTGACGACCACGCCGGGCGATGCGCTGTCGGTGAATGTCGTCGTCCCGATGCCTGCCAGCGAACGGACGGCGTTCACCGCGGTGCGCAGTTCCGCCAGATGCACCGCTTTGATTTTCGTCGAGCGCGCAACGAGCGGATCGTCAGTGAAGATTACGGTCGTGGCAAGATCCGACGCGCTGTCGGATGACGCGCCGCCCGAATTCACGGAGCGCACGCGGTAGAGATACGCCGTGTTCGCGGACGCTGTGTTATCGACGAACGACGTCGTGTTCGATGTACCGATTTGCGTGAATGATCCCCCCGGCGCGCGGCGGAAGATCTGATACGACGTCGCGCCGGTTGCCGTGTTCCAGGTGATCGTTACCTGCGTCGATGCCGTCGCTCGCGCATTGACGCCGGCCGGTGCCGGCGGAGGTTGCGTGCCGGAACCGGGATAGACGGCAGCGACCGCGTGTTGATCCCACGGCTGCAGCGCTGCATTCAGGCCGTTCGGAATGAACGAATTCATGATCGCCGCGCCCGTACACTCCAGCGATGGATCCGTGCTGCACGGGATATTCGGGTCATCAGCGCGCGTCTGATCGGAGTGCCGGAATCCGAGCGTGTGTCCGACTTCGTGTGTGACCGCGGAGTTGAAATCGCCATTGCTGAAGAGCAGCGTGCAATTGGCGATGCCCTGGTTCATCTCGACGTCGCCTTCCACAGTGACTGCAAACGTTTCGTTGTTGGGACCGGCGTCGGTGCCCGACGTCTTCGTGACGCCTCCGATGCCGAGGGTTCCAATGTAGCTATTTCCGCTGCATTGGAACGGAGTGATGCCGTGCGCCGAAAGATTGCGCTCGAACGCGATTGTGTTTCCGCCGTCCGATCCGGAGAGGCCCTTGTTATGCGTGCCGTTATCGGCTCCGGCATAGGTGTAATTCACGTTCGAATTGGGGTCGTTGTTCCAGGCCGCCATTGCGGTATTGATCGCCGTTACGCCGCCCCCGGGCGCACCGGGCTCGGTACCGACGCTCGTGAAACTGACCGCATTGGGGAAAACGAACCAACGCGCGCCCATC
>DATAMS010000457.1:0-1742 GCA_036260495.1 Thermoanaerobaculia bacterium | reverse complement strand
GAAGCGGTAACCGGAAATTGCGGCGCCGCCACGGCCGGCGGGAGACGTCACGTAAATGCGCGCCGTCTGGCCCGGTTTGAGGCGATCGATCGCTGCGCGGAACTGCGCCAGGTTGCTGATCTTCTCGCCCTGCACTTCGCTGATGACGTCGCCCTCGCTGAGGACGTCGCCCGCGGCAGAGACTTCCTTGACGCTCGTTACGACGACGCCGGAGATGCCGTCGGCCTGGCCGTACTGCTGGCGCAACTGCGGCGTGAGCTCCTGAACGGACATGCCGAGTTTGTTGTGCGCCGGTGCGGCTTCATCGGGATGAGCCACTTCGCCCGTTTCGCCGTCGAGGGTTCGCTCGATGGTCGACGCGGTCAGCGTCTTGCGCTTGCCGTCGCGGATGACGGTCAGATTGATCTTGTTGCCGACCGGCTGATACGAGATGTAGTCGATGAGCTGACGGTTGTTGTTGATCGGGTGGCCGTCCGCCTCGACGATGATGTCGCCAGGCTGGAGGCCTGCGCGCTCGGCTGGTTTGCCGGGCTCGATCGTCTGCACGAGCGCTCCTCGGGCGTCCGCGAGATTGAAACTATTCTTCACGTCTTCAGACACGTCGATGATGCCCATGCCGAGGTAGCCGCGCGTGACTTTGCCCTGCTTGAGCTGCGAGAGCAGACGCTTGGCGGTGTTGATCGGCGTGGCGAAGCCGAGGCCTTGCGCGCCGCCGCCGCGGATGGCGGTATTGATGCCGATCACTTCGCCGCTGACGTTCATCAGCGGTCCACCCGAGTTGCCGAAGTTGATGGCGGCATCGGTCTGGATGAAGTTCTCGAACGAGCTCGTTTCCTTGCTCAGGCCGAGCGAGCGGCCCTTCGCGGAGATGACGCCCACGGTGAGCGTGTTTTCGAACTGATAGGGATTGCCGACGGCGATGGCCCAGTCACCTTTGCGGATGCGGTCGGAGTCGCCGAGCGGAACGAACGGAAGAGCCTGGCCGGCATTGATCTTGAGCAGAGCGATGTCAGTGGCAGGGTCGCGGCCGATGATCTTCGCTTCGAGCGTGCGGCCGCCGATGCCGTTCTCGTCGGCGCCCATATGAACCTCAACAGTTCGTGCGCCGTCGATGACGTGGTTGTTCGTCATGATGTAGCCATCGGGGGAAATGATGAATCCGGATCCGCCGGCGACCTGCTTCTGCTCGTCGTCATCGCCGCCCGGGATTTTTCCGTGAGGGCTGCGCTGGCCGTTGCCGTTGCCGCGCGGATCGGGGAAGAAAAAGTCGAAGGGATCGCCGCCTCCGAATGGAGTGCCTTTACGGAGGTCGCTGGTCTTGATGACTTCGGTCGACCGGATCGATACGACGGCGGGCATGACGCGCGCCGCGACGTCGGCGAAGGACGGAATGGCGACCGTCGGGACCGGAGCGTTGGAGAGAGTGGCAGGAACGGCGGACGATTGTGCGTTCGACGCCTTCATGAAGCCGAGGTCGGCACTGAGCACGACTCCGAAGGCAACCGACGCGATGATGATCGCGATCGTCGACAGAATACGTTTGGTGGTTGGGTGCATATGCGGAAGCTCCTTAGAAAGAACGGTAAATCGGTTATGTCTGGGATTGTCCGCTCATTTGCCCCGACAGGCTAGTGAGCGGGAGGCGTGACCGCCTTTGTATCGTGAGACGAACGGACTCGCGAAATGTTTCGGTGGCCCGCCCGTCTGCGAATACGGATAACACGACCGGCCGTTGAAGCGTT
>DATAMS010000430.1:0-2100 GCA_036260495.1 Thermoanaerobaculia bacterium | reverse complement strand
TGGTGCCGGATCCCGCCTCCGCCTGACGCTCGCCCGCCGGGCGCCGCGGGCAAGAAGATCAGCGGCTCTGTCGCCCCTATTTCTCGTCCGCGTGAGGTTCGCGTCTCCGACACCCCACCCCCGACACCCCACTCCCTCGGGGCCAAAAAACTTTTTTTGGGGTATGGGTAGGGATTCGCTCGTCTGGCGACACTCCTCTATCAGTACCAGGCTATGAGACTGACCCCCACAGGAAGAAGTGTCGCCGGCACGGCGCCGGCGACAGAGACCATTGTCCTCTCGAAACGGCATGCTTCGTTTCTGGCGAAGATGTCGAATGAGATCGACCCCGCGATGCCCAGGGCCTTCGGGTGGCCCCAGGCAATCCGAACGATTCTCGACCGCATTGAGCAGAGCAACATCGATCTCGCTGCCGCTAGCAGTGAGTACGAGATCGCTCAACTCGCCGCAGGCGAGCTTCGATCCAAAAGCAGGAGGCGAACTGCGCCCCGCGCCTAACGCGAGCTCGGCTTCTTCGGCGTCTTCATCGGCGCGCCCGTCAGTAACTCGACGAGTGTTCCGATCGAATCGGCTTCGGAAAGATCGACCCCGCTCTGAAACGCGGCTTCAATCAATCCACGGATGATCTCCGCACGGCTGATCGCCTTGCCATGTCTCAGACGGATGTCGATGGCCAGTCGATCAAGATACGCGACATGCCGGTCCAGAAGGACGACGGTGATTTTCGCCCATGGCTCGGTGTGGACGATAGGCCTGCCTCGGTTACTGCTTTTTGCTGGTGTCACACTTTCTCCTTTTCTCTGTTCATGGTTGGATGAACAGCCTCCGGAACAGTCTATGCCGTTCCTGACTTCAAGTCCATCAGTATTGAATAACTGAAGCGATTAAGGCGACGATTCTGGCGCGAAGGGGAGTCGCACAGAAATCTTACGCGCACTTGTGTCCGGAAACCAGCAAAAGGTGCTTAACCTCAGCTTCAACTCATGGCCCGCTTGTCGAACGCCCGCAGCCCGAGGTACATGAAAAGGACCGTCAGGACCACCAGCGCGGCCAGAATCATGACCAACGGCATGTGCGGCACCCCCGGCGTCAGCGCCGCCCGCAACCCTTCGGAAACGTAAACCAGAGGGTTGATCAGCACCAGCCACTTCAGCACCGGCACGTTCGACAGCCCCGCCCACGGGTAGTACGTGCATCCGAACATGATCATCGGCGCGACGATGACGCTGAACATCAATCCGATTTGCTGCGGCGCGATCCCGGTACCCAGATAAAGACCCATCGCCGAAAACGCCGTCCCGCCGAGGATGGTGACGGCGAGGAGCAGCGGCGCGTTGTGAAAGCTTAGTCCGGGGATCGGTCCCATGATCAGGCGCGCCACCGGCAGAACGAACAACGCCGCCACGATCCCCTGCAGCACGCCGCCCGCGACTTTCTCGGCCGCGACGAGGTAAATCGGGACGGGTGACAGCAGCCGGTCTTCGATCTCCTTCGTGAAACCGAAGTCCTGCACCATGGGAAGCGCCACGGACTGAATCGCGGACAGCGCCAGGCTCAGCGCCACGACGCCGGGCAGCATCGTCGTCGAGTAGCCGTGAGGAATCAGTCCCATCCGCGGCAGCAGGAAGCCGAAGACGGTGACGAAGAGAATTGGCTGCAGCGCCGTTCGCACCAGAAAATACGGAAGCTCGCGCCGCGCCACGGTGAGATCGCGCAACAGGATGGCGAAGAAGACGCGCGACGGCGCCACGGGCGCAAGCGGTTCGGCGGTCATGTCAGTTTCCTTCCGGTCAGGGAGATGAAAAGCGTTTCGAGGCTGGGCCGCGATAGTTGGATATCGCGCACGACGCGGCCATGCGCTTCGCCGGCGTTGATCAGCGACGGAATCAGCTCGCCGCCGCGCTTGCTGAAAACGCGCAGAATCGGTCCGCGCGCTTCCGCGCTCGAGACCCCCTCCATCGCTCGCGCGGCATCCGCGGCGACGGACGCATCGCCATCAAACGTCACTTCCATGAGCGTGTCGCCGGGCGCTTTGGCCTTGAGTGCCGCGGGCGTGTCGAGCGCCAGCAACTTCCCCTGATCGATGATCGCCAGCCGGTT
>DATAMS010000426.1:0-2177 GCA_036260495.1 Thermoanaerobaculia bacterium | reverse complement strand
CTGATGGCGGATCGCAGCGATCCATCGACGTTCCAGGTGAACGGACACGACTATCTTTCGCGCGCCTACCGCACGACGAAGAACACGAACACGGCATGGTGGGATGCGTCACAGATTTACGGATACGACGAACGCTCACGCCAGCGCGTCAAACGCGATCCGGCCGACCGCGCGCGGCTGCTCATGATTCCGATCGGCTCCCGCAGCGGCGGCGGCGAGGCGCAGGGCTACCTGCCCGTTTTCGCGGAAGGCGATCCAATTCTTCCGCAGTGGCGCGGGCAGGAAGCGACCGCATTTCCCGACAACTGGTCGATCGGCATGAGCTTCTACGCGAACGTCTTCGCGCGCGAGCACAACCAGTTCGTGGATGCCTTCCGCCAGCAGACGAAACGAACGCCCGACGCCGACTCCGGCCTTCGCGATCCCGATCGTCCGGCCGCTGTCATCCGCTACAAAGATGTCAGCGACGATGACCTGTTCGAGATCGGCCGGCTCGTGGTCGCAGCGGAGATCGCGAAGATTCACACGATCGAATGGACGCCGCAGCTTCTGTACGACGAGCCGTTGTTTGCCGCGATGAACGCAAACTGGAGCGGACTCTTCGCGGACCACGAGCATCTCAAGGCGCTGACGAGCCAGATTGCGAAGAACTTCGGCAATTCCAAAGATCCGCGCGATCACAGCCAGTGGTTCTCCATCTTTGCCTCGGGCGCCGGCATTTTCGGACTCGGCAATCATCACTACACCGGTGCGCTCTGGTGGAAGCGCGACACATGGAGCATCGCCAACGCCGACGACTTGAAAGGTGGCGTCAATCACTTCGGCTCGCCCTTCAACTTTCCCGAAGAATTTGTGACCGTCTACCGCCTGCATCCACTCGTGCCCGATCTGATCGACTATCGCGAGTGGTCCGATCCGAACGCCATCCGCAACAAGATTCCGGTGGCCTCGACGGTTCGCGGCAACGCCACGCCGGCGATGGAGAATCGCGGCCTCGCCAACTGGGCCCTTTCCATGGGCCGCCAGCGCCTCGGCGCGCTCACACTCGGCAACCATCCGCGCTTTCTGCAGAACCTTCCGATGCCGCGGCTCGGCGAAGGAAAAACGATCGACGTGCTCGCACTCGATCTCATCCGCGACCGCGAGCGCGGCGTTCCGCGATTCAACGAGTTCCGCCGGCAGTACGGCCTGCGAACGCTGACGAGCTTCGATGACTTCATCGATCCGACTCTGGCCGCCAAAGTTGCCGCCGGTGACGCGCAGGCGAAGAACGATCTTGCGACGCAGCAGACTTTCATCGACAAGATGCGAACCATCTACGGGCAGCATCCGTGCAATGCGTCGAAGGTCATCACCGACGCGCAAGCCGACGCCAACCACAAGCCGATCACCGACTGCCTCGGCCATCCCGATCACTCCCTCGTCGACAACATCGAGGACGTCGACACCGTCGTCGGCTGGCTGGCCGAGTCGGCGCGCCCGCACGGGTTCGCGATCTCGGAAACCCAGTTCCAAGTCTTCATCCTCAACGCATCGCGCCGCCTTTTCAGCGACCGCTTCTTCACGTCGAGCTTCCGCCCGGAGTTCTATTCAAAGCTGGGAGTCGATTGGGTCGACAACAACGGCCCCGGCCCGAAGATCTACGAAAAAGGATTGCCGAACGGACATCGCGTCGAAGTCTCGCCGCTCAAACGAGTCCTCGGCCGCACGATGCCCGAGCTGCAGCCCGAGCTCGAGCACGTCATCAACGCCTTCGACCCCTGGGCCCGCGACCGCGGCGAGTACTACTCACTCGCCTGGAAACCGCGGCCGGGAGCAGAGTCGGATCCGGCGTTCAGCAAGTGAGTTTTGCCGGCGGAAGCGCGAGCGAAATGCATGCTCCGTTCGCTGACGAAACACCAGAGCGCGCGGGGCCGTATTAACAAGCGTGCTTTATGTCATTCTCGGCGTCTTCGCATTCTGTTTCATCGTTGAGCGAGTGATTCCAGGTTGGCACTTGCCCAGCGTTCGCACGTGGCCGATGCGCGTCATCGCGATCAACATCGTTCAGCTCAGCGTCGTGGTGCTCGCGGGGATTTCGTGGGAGCGATGGCTGTCATCGCGCTCACTTCTGCACCTCTCCGCGTATTTGAATCCTTTCGCCGGCGGATTCGCTGCATATTTCATCGCCACATTCG
>DATAMS010000425.1:0-11157 GCA_036260495.1 Thermoanaerobaculia bacterium | reverse complement strand
ATCGAACAAACCGATCGGCGACAAGATGATCATGAATGCCGCCTTCCTCGTCGACCGCGAGAAAACGAAGACGTTCGACGACCAGATCACCGAGATCGCGAAAAAGTACGAGAACAAGCTGTCGTTCCTCTACACGGGCCCGTGGCCGCCTTACAACTTCGTGAACATCCGGCTGAAGTTGGAGAGAGGGCAGAGCGGCAGTTAAGCAACGGGCAATTGAGCCATGTTCCTCCTCGACGACATCCTCATGCTTCCCATGAAGCTCCCCATCGCGGGCTTCAACTGGATCATGAAACAGATTCAGACGATGGCGAACGAGGAGTTGATGAACGATCAGCCGTGGAAAGAGCGGCTCATCGAGCTGCAGATGATGCTCGAAGTCGGCGACCTCACCGAAGAGGAGTACACGCAGCAGGAGGCGCAGGTTTTCCAGGCGTTGCGTGAGATCCGGGCCCGCAAGGAAGAGATTGCCCGCAAGCAGCGCGGTGATGACGACGATAGCGGCATCGGCATCTTCACCGGATACGGTCAGTGACGCTCGCCGCCGCGTTCGACCAGCTCGCCGGCCTCCGGGTGATCCTGATCGGAGGCAAAGGCGGCGCCGGCAAGACCACGGTTTCAATCACCGCGGCACTTCACCTCGGGGCATCGCGTAAGGTCATTCTCTTCACGACGGATCCGGCGTCGAATCTGACCGACATTCTTCAAGGTGAACTGCAGACCGAAGCGCTCGATGCTGCGGCGCTCTATCAGCGTTTTCTCGAGCGCAACCTCGACAGCTTTCTCGAGCTCGGCGACCGCGGAACCTATCTCGACAAAGATGAGCTGCGGCGGTTCTTCGAGCTTTCGCTGCCAGGCGTCGATGAGCTGATGGCGTGGATGCGCATCGGCGAGTTGGCCGCCGAAAATCCCGACGCGAGGATCGTCGTCGACACCGCACCGACCGGCCACACATTGCGGATGCTCTCGTCCGCGAATCACTTTCGCCAGTTCGCCGAAGCGCTCGAATCGATGCAGGCCAAGCACCGCGGCATGGTCCGCCAGTTCACGCGCCGCGATGTGCGCGATGCCATGGACGCATTCGTCGATCAGTTCGAGTCGGAAGCAGGCCGCACGCGTGACCTGCTCACCGATTCCGCGCGAACCGCCTTCATCCCCGTCACGCTGTCCGAGCCGTGGGTGGTCGATCAAACCGAGCGCCTGACCCGCGACATTCGCGCAGATGGAATCACCGTCCCATTCACCATCCTGAATCGCGCGATCGCGGACGCTGATTGCGAGCGAGATCAGGTACGCGCGCAGCAGGACGCAGAGGCGCGCAAACGATTGGCACCGATCGTCGACGCGCCGCGATCGTGTCTGCCGCTTGACAGCGCGCATGCGATTGCGCAGTGGAGCAAGGGTGTTTTACGTAGGTCGGACTCTCCAGTCCGACACCACGAGCAAGTCCGACATCACGAGCAAGTCGGACTAGAGAGTCCGGCCTACGTAAAACCCGCAAGAATGATGTTCCTGGCCGGGAAAGGCGGCGTTGGCAAAACCACATCAGCTGTTTCGATTGCGCTCCAACTCGCGAATCGCAATCCGGATAACCAATACACCGTCATCTCCGTCGATCCCGCCCACACGCTTCGTGATGTGTTCGCGCAACAGCAGCCGCCCGCGAATCTTGCCGTCGAGACGATCGACACAAAAGAGAAATGGCGCCGCTTCCGCGATTCCCTCGGCGAAGAAATCGACCGCGCCATCGGCGCCATCACGCCCGGCGGAATGACCGTCGCGTACGACGCCGAGGCGATGAAAAAGCTCGTCGAGATCGCGCCGCCGGGCGCTGACGAGCTCTTCGCAATCACTCGTCTCGCCGATCTGATCGCCGGCGACTCGCAGGCCGGCATCATCGTCGACACGGCGCCCACCGGCCATTTCCTCCGCCTCATCGATCTCCCCAAGACAGCCGGCGAGTGGGTGCGCGAGTTCATGCGAATCCTTCTTCGCTACCGCGAGCTGATTCCGGCGGGCTCGCTGGCCGAGGAGCTGATCCGCGCGTCGCGGGCGCTGCACGCGCTCGAAGAGACGATGCAATCGGCAGCCACGCGCGTCATTGTCGTGACGCGGCCGGAACGGATCGTCATCGCCGAAAGCCAGCGGCTCATCAGAGAGATCGAGAAACGCGGCATGCAAATCGGCGGCGTCATCGCCAACTACGTCACGCCGGAGAATGACTGCGCATGCGATCAATCACTGCGCGGCTTCGAGCAGGAAGCGCTCGCGCAGCTCGGCCGGAACGATGTTGTCGAGATCGCGCGCCGCGACGCGCCAGTGATCGGCCTCGCGGAACTTGTCGAGCTGGTTCCGATGCTATGAAAACCGGTCACGCGGAGGCGCGGAGGTGCGGAGGGGTTTTCTCCGCGTCCTCCGCGCCTCCGCGTGAAACGGTTTTGACTCTAGAGCGCCCGGAAGATCCCCTTCCCCGCAAACACCGCCGCATCGCCAAGCTCCTCTTCGATGCGGAGCAGTTGGTTGTACTTTGCAATGCGTTCGCTGCGCGAGAGCGATCCTGTCTTGATCTGGCCCGCGTTCGTAGCGACGGCAAGATCCGCGATCGTCGAATCCTCCGTCTCGCCGGAGCGGTGGGAAATGACCGAGCGGTAACCAGCGCGCTTGGCCATCTCGATCGCGTCGAGCGTTTCCGTCAGCGTGCCGATCTGGTTGACCTTGATCAGGATTGCGTTGCAGACGCCTTGCTCGATTCCCTTCGCCAGGATCGAGGGATTGGTGACGAAGACATCGTCGCCGACAAGCTGCGTGCCGGCGCCCATCGCTTTCGTCAGCGTTTTCCAGCCGTCCCAATCGCCCTCGGACATCCCATCCTCGATCGAAATGATCGGGTACTTCGCGCGAAGCTGCTCGTAGTACGCGACCATCTCGTCGCTGCTGCGCGATTCCGCTTCGAATGCGTACTTGCCCTTCGCGAAAAACTCCGAGGCGGCGACGTCGAGGCCGAGGAAGATCTGCTCGCCCGCTTTGTATCCCGCTTTCTCGATCGCGGTCAGGATCAGATCGAGCGCTTCGGCGTTCGATTTGAGATCGGGCGCGAATCCGCCTTCGTCGCCGACCGCGGTCGTCAGCTTACGGTCGTGAAGAATGTTCTTGAGGTGATGGAACGTCTCGGCGCCGGCGCGAAGGGCGTCGCTGAAATCGTCGAAGCCGGCCGGGATGATCATGAACTCCTGCACGTCGAGGTTGTTGTCGGCGTGCGCGCCGCCGTTGATGACATTCATCATCGGCACTGGCAGCGTGCGCGCGCCGGGCCCACCGAGGTATTGGAAAAGCGGCAGACCGGAAGCCTGCGCTGCTGCATGGGCAACCGACAGCGAGACGCCGAGAATCGCGTTTGCGCCGAGGTTGCCTTTGTTCTCCGTGCCGTCGATTTGCTTCATCAGCAGATCGATGAGCGCCTGCTCGCGAGCGTCCATCCCCTCGACTTCCTTGGCGATGATCTCGACGTTCTCGACCGCGTTGGCGACGCCTTTGCCGAGGTAGCGGCGCTTGTCGCCGTCGCGAAGCTCGAGCGCCTCGCGGGATCCGGTCGACGCGCCCGAGGGCACGGCAGCACGTCCCGAAGCGCCGGAGTCGAGCAGACAGTCGACCTCGATCGTCGGATTGCCGCGGGAATCGAGAATCTCACGCGCGAAAAGCTCTTCGATCTTGAACATGAGGGCGATTATATGAGTCGGCCGTTGGTTGCCGCAGAATGCTCCAGGAATGATCGATCACTACCGCACCCTGGCCGCATTCGCCGAGTCCCGGCAGAAGATCGAGCGCTCCGAGTTCCTCGGCATCGCCTTTCCCGTCGAGACCGACGACGCGTTCTTCAGCGAGCTGGCGATTCTCACCAAACGTCATTTCGACGCCACGCACCTTTGCTGGGCCTTCCGCCTTTTCGCGAACGGCGAGGTTCGCTCACGAAGCGCGGACGCTGGCGAGCCTTCGGGTACAGCCGGGAAGCCAATCCTGAGCGCGATCGAAGGTGCTGATTTGCACGACGTCGCTGTCGTCGTGGTGCGCTGGTACGGCGGTGTGAAACTCGGCACCGGCGGATTGTCGCGTGCCTACCGCGAGACGGCGGCGGAAACGTTGCGCGCTTCATCGCTCGTAGATCGCTACGTCTACAAACGCTTCCGCATCGTCGTCCCGTTCGGCCAGCTCGGCGTCGTCTACCGGCTGCTCGACGTTCCGCACATCGTCCTCGCCGGCGAACATTTCGGCGAGACGAACGAATTCGAGATCGATGTGCGGCTTGGAAGGGCGGAGGAGTTCGTGAAGGCGCTGGCCGAGAAACGGATCACTCTTCGGTGATGGTCGTCTTGGCGATGCGGTCACCAACACGTCTCTTCCCAGCGATGACCAGCACGACCTCGGCCAGATTCAAGCCCGGCACGATGAGCACTATGTTGCGCGCGAAGCTTCGCAAATAGCCGCACGGCACTTCCTTCGGCGTGATGATGCGAAGGCCGAGAATCTGCTTGCCGAGGGAGCGGCCGCGCCAGCCGTCGCGGAAAAGCATTCCGACGATGACGATGCAAAGCGCCACAAACCAGACGATCTGAATCGCTTTGATCTCGCCGCCGATCCACGCAAGTGTGTAACTGAGAATCGCAGCCGGAAGGACGAGCACGATTGCGATGGAAAGGGCGTCCACGAGGAACGCCGCAACGCGCAGGAGCGTCGTCTGGGAGCCATCCGTCGTCATTGGAAACCCTTTGGCCTCATTCTCGTACCACCCTGCTGCAAGGACCACTATGAACGTCAGATCTCGCGCTTTCTATTCACTCTCGGCGGCACTTCTTCTCGCCGGATGTGGGGCCGTGATGGAGCGGCGGATCTCGCACATCGATCGCAAGTGGCCTGCCGGCACGATCCGTCACATCGAGGTGCGCGAGATCGACGGCGCGATCAACATCGAAGCCGGCTCCGGCACCGAGATCACGATGGATGCAACGGTCCGCAGCCGCCGCAAACCAAAAGACGGCGTCGAAAACCTCGGCTACTTCACCACCGAGCTCAATGGCGACACGCTGACCATCGGCCGCCGCAACGAGCATCACGGCTTCTTCCTTTTCCGCCTCAACAACGACACAAGCGTTGATTACGATCTTCACGTTCCCCCCTCGGTCGCCCTCGATCTGCGCACCGTCAATGGCCGCATCGCAACATCCGGCGTCGACGGCGAGATGCGCGCGGTGACCGTGAACGGCCGCGTGAACATCGAGACTCCAGGCTCCAGCGAAGTGGAAGCGCACACCGTGAACGGCCGCATCGAAGCGCATTTCGAGAAGTCGTTCCAGGGCGCGACGCTGAAGACCGTCAACGGCAGCGTGACCGCCGTGCTGCCTCTCTCCGCGTCATTCAGCGGCGATTTCTCGCAGGTCAACGGCGACATCGAAGCCGCCTTCCCGCTCAACATCCACTCGCACCCCGGCAGCCGCCGCGTCTCCGGCGAAGTAAACGGTGGCCGCTACGAACTGCGCATCACGACGGTGAATGGGGACATCAAGATCGATACGTCGAAGTCGCCGGTTCCGCCGGTGCCTCCCGCGGTTCCTGCGCAGCCAGCTCCTCCCGCGCCGCCGATTACGTAGTTGGATCGGCTGTGTTTCGCCGGGTATCAGGTAGGTGCATTCAGGTCAAGCCACCGTTTGATCATTTCGCAATAATCGACGTACGTTAGTTTCGCGGGGTTGAGATGCCCAACCCTGGCGATTGCCGGTAGGTCACGTCTGAACTTGCGGTAACGAAGGCCGATGTATTCCCATCCGTGTATGTCGATGAGGCCGGACTCCGCGCGAAGAAAGTTGCGCACCGCCTCAATTGCAGCGTTGGGCTTGTTTCTATGCTGTTTGATGTCTTGGCCTGAAATGTCAGACACGAACTTCTGATAACGAAATTGGCGTCGATCGAGAATTAGCAGGGACTTTTTTCGTTGCCTTCCGAATCCAAATTTGGCGCAGCCTAGCGCGATGCCCAGTTCGAGAGGCATGTTGAATCGCGGCAAGGAGTACCTCTCGTCGGCTTCGGTACGAGAAAGGTCGTGGATCGAGTAACGCGAGTCGCGAATGAGGTCGACGATTTTGTCTAATCGCACCTCAGCCGAGTTCATGCGCTCACGTGCTGAAACCGGGCGAAAACCGCAGTCCGTGATGGTGAAGACAATCGCATCGAAGAGAGCGCTGTAGTCGCGGTCAAATGGGCAATTGATAAAGACACTTTCGTCGTACTGCTTCAATGAGACAGCCATGCGGGGCTAAATCTCGAAGTCGTACGAGCCTTGGGCCTTCATTACTGCCTTGATCGCCGCCGTGATTCGCCGGGTACTGATCTCACGTTTGCCAATTGGCGACAAGTACGGGCGCGAGATGACATGAGTCATGGCCTCGCGCTCTGCGTCGCGAGTGGAGGTGCGTTTCCTGGCGGAAGACCCCGGCCCTTGTGCCGTCGCTTTCTTTGCCGGGCGCTTTGCAGCTTTCTTAGCGGCGGCAGGCCGTGCAGGTGATTTTTTGCGGGTGCTCATTTTCGTGATGGCAATTATACGCGCATCGTTGTAACCAGAGCAGCACACAGCACAGCCCGGATGGCTATACTCGGAGCCCCATGACGCGACGTCTCGCCGCAGCCGCTCTATTCATCCTCATCGCCGTCGCCGCGGTCGCGCCGATCCGCAGCTACGACTACTTCTGGCATCTGACGACGGGGCGTTGGATCGTCGAGCATCATTCCATTCCGACCGTTGATCCGTTCGCGGTGGCCAGCGCGCAGGTGCCGTGGATCAATGGCGAGTGGTTGTACGAGGTTGTGCTCTACACGCTGCACGGCATCGCGGGCGATCCCGGCATTTCGATCATCAGCGCGTTGCTGGCGGCTGCGATCTTCGCGGCGGGATTCGTATTCGCGACCCGTGAGAACGCAATCGGTCCCGCGCTGCTCATCGCTGCCATCGCGTTCGCCGGTGCTTCGGATCGATTGGGTGTTCGTCCCGCCGCCGCCGCCGCACTCCTCATCGTCATCGCCCTCGGCATGCTCAGTTCGCGCATGCGCCTCACGCCGCTCGTGATCGCGTACGCGTGCGTGACCGTCGTCTGGATCAACGTGCATCCATCGGCGATCCTCGCGCCGGTGCTGGCGCTGATCACGATGCTGATCGATGTCCGGCGGTGGACCGTGGCACTCGCCAGCGCCGCTGCGTTGCTGATCAATCCCTTCGGATGGAATGCGATCCTCGCGCCGTTGCGCCTGACCTCCACGATTCGTAGCGGCGCGTTCGTCAACACCGAATGGCTGCCGTCGTCGTTCAGCTACTTCCCGCTGCTTTACGGCGTCACGGTCGCGATGGCGCTCCTCTTTCTGCTCACACACGACAAGCGCGCCCACGCCTGGCGCTTCGTCACGTTCGCAATCCTAGGCGCGCTGGCATTTCGTTACGTGCGCAATCAGGGTCTCTACTTCGCGGCGCTGCCTCTGCTCCTGCCGCCGCTCGGCACCATTCCGCGGAAAGTCTCCGGCGTCATTGCGGCAATCGCACTCCTTCCGCTCGCCTGGGTCTTCCAGCACGACGTGCATCGACTCGGCATCGACGACGAGCGATTCCCGACGCGCGCCGTGGCTGCGCTCAACTCGTACCCGCTCGACGGAAACATCTACAACGCCGATCAGTTCGGCGGCCTGCTGGAGTGGACGTTTTATCCGTCGCGCCGCGTGCTGACCGACGGCCGCAACGAACTGTTCGGAGACTTCATCGCCGCCGATGCCGCCGCGCACCGCGACAGCCGCGCGTGGCACGCGCTGATCGCGAAATACGACGCGCGCCTGGCCGTCGACGAGTACCAGACGCAAAGGATGCAGGTCATCGACGGCCTCACGGGAGAGAAGCGCCTGTTGCCCGCATCGCTGGTCCGCTACCGCCGCCACGATTGGGCGCTCATCGCATTCGATGATGCAGCGATGGTCTTCGCGCGTCGCAATGCATTTCCGCCCGCGCAACTCGCGGCGATCGAGTATCGCTATCTCGTTCCCGACGATCCGTCTGTTGGCTACTCGACTGAGCAGATCCGCGACGCTGCGCGGATGGAAGTCGCTCGCGCGAGGGCGCAGTTCGGCGACATACGAGTTGTGCGGGAGTTGGAAAGCGGCGTTGCCAGGTAATACAGCCGGGGATGCGTAACCACAGAGGCACAGAGATCACAGAGAAAACTCCGTGTCCTCTGTGTCCCTGTGGTGATCGGCTATTCGACTAAATCTTCACGCACACATTCTTCGCTTCCGTGAAGAACGTCAGCGAATCGAAGCCGCCTTCTCGTCCCACGCCACTCTCTTTCATACCGCCGAAGGGGACGCGGAGGTCGCGGAGGAGCCAGCAGTTGATCCAGATGGTGCCGCTGTCGAGTGCGGCGGCGACGCGGTGGGCGCGGGAGAGGTCGCGCGTCCAGACCGTGGCGGAGAGGCCGTAGCGGGTGGAGTTGGCGAAGCGGATTGCTTCGTCTTCGTCGTCGAAGGGCGTGATGGTGACGACCGGGCCGAAGATCTCTTCCTGCAGGACGCGGCAATCGCAGCCGAGGCCGGTGACGATCGTCGGCTCGACGAAGTAGCCGGGGCGATCGACGCGGTTTCCTCCGGCGACGATCGTGCCGCCTTCTTGTTTGGCCAGGTCAATGTAGCCGATCACTTTTTGCAGATGCGCGTCGCTAATGAGCGCGCCGATGTCGGTGGCGTCGTCGAGTGGATCGCCGATGCGCAGCTTCTTAGTCGCGGCGACGAAACGCTCGACGAAAGCGTTATGGATCGAGCGTTCGACAAAGATGCGCGAGCCGCAGAGGCAGATCTCGCCCTGGTTCCAGAAGCTGGAGCGGATCGACGTGGCGACGGCATCATCGAGATCGGCGTCCGCGAAGATGAGGTTTGGATTCTTGCCGCCGAGCTCCAGCGAGATTTTCTTGAAGCGCGGCGCGGCGTTCGCGGCCACCGCGGCGCCGGTGACTGTCCCCCCTGTGAATGAGATCGCGGCGACATCGTCGTGGCACGTCAGCGCGCGACCCGCTTTCGCGCCGTAGCCGTGCACGATGTTGATCACGCCTGGCGGGATGCCGGCTTCGATCGATAGCTCGGCCAGTCGATTCGCGGTCAGTGGTGTCAGCTCGCTCGGTTTGACGACGCACGTGTTTCCCGTTGCGATCGCCGGCGCGATTTTCCACGACAGCAGATAGAGCGGCAGGTTCCACGGCGAGATCAAGCCGGCGACGCCGAGCGGTTGCCGTAGGGTGTAGTTGAGCGCGATCGAATCCGTGACATGCGCTTCGCTGGTTTGATGAAGAATCGCGGTGGCGAAGAAGCGAAAATTCAAAACCGCGCGCGGAATGTCGAGCTTCTTGGCCAGCGAAAGCGTCTTGCCGTTGTCGATCGACTCCATCCGCGCAAGTTCGTCGAGGTTCTTCTCGACGAGATCAGCGAGTTTCAGCAGGAGTCGTGATCGCTCCGCCGCCGGCGTCCGGCTCCACGCAGGAAACGCAGCCTTCGCCGCGCGCACCGCATCATCAATGTCTCGTTCATCGCTATCCGGCACCTCGGCGATCACTTCCGTCGTGGCCGGACTCACATCGTTGAAGTAATTGCCCGAGGCGGGTGCGCGAAATACACCGCCGATGAAGTTACCGAGTCGCAAGAAGCTCCTCCGGATCGAACTCCCATTTGTCGATGTCGGGATCCCACGAATCCCACGGCACGATCGCGGCCATCCGTTCGCGCAGATTCTCCGGGATCACTTCGGGGACGATGAACGCTTTCTGGCGGCGCAGTTTGTAGGGATTGCGGAACTCGAATCCGAGCACGCCGAGAATGTAGCGGGCGATGTACCAGGTGGCTTGCGGGTTCCAGCCGTGCGCGATTTTGACGACGACGCCGAGACCGTCGGGATATTCGGGATGCTCGATGGCGAGGCCGAGGAGACCGTCGGCGCCTTCTTTGGCGATGACGCGGCCGTTGCAGGCTTTGAGGATCGTGGAGTCGAGCCGATTGAAACCGCCGATGAGATCGGGATGCTCGACCATCGCGCGCCAGATCCAGTCGTCATCTTTTTCGGTGACGAGATTGGCGAAGAGACGGGCCAGATCGGTGACGGTCATCGAAACTGTTGGCAGACCGCAGCCGTCTTTGGCGATGATTCCCTGCTTCCATTCAGGACCAAGCACGCTCTGGATGTAGCCGAGGTACTCCTGAAAAAACGGGTGATGCGGCCAGACGTAGCCGACGCGCGACCAGCCTTTGAGCTTGCAGCCGCGCAGGATTGCCGCGTGCTCGCCGGAGCAGCAGTGATACCAGCGGCGCGGGCGGCGCACCTGACGTCCGAACTGCACGAGCGGGACGTCGAGCGGCGCCTGCATCATGCCCCACTCGCCTTGCAGGAGGATCGAGCGGGCGACGCGCACGTGCTCGGTGTCGCCATTGTGCGAGGCGACGGAGATTGCCTTTTGCTCGTCGGTGAGTCCATTCGTGAACTCGCGCGTGAAGACCTTCATCATGATCGGCTTGACCATCGAGCGTCCGTAGACCTCGACGTTGCCGCCGAACGAATGAACGACGCTCCTGCCGGAGACCCACGAAACGGCGCCGTGAATGGTGTTCTCCGCCACGCCGTTGCGCCGGTACTCGACCAGCGGCTGCCAATTGGGCATGGCGCGGGCGAAGTTGATCGGGAGGGTTTCGTTGACGGGCACTGCCTGATTATAGGGAGTGGGGAGTGGTCAGTGGGGAGTGGGAGACGGTGACGAGGGGTCACGAGTTGCCGGTTGGTTCGTTTCGTGGTCAGGCTTAAGGTTCCGATAAACACAAGACGGCCAGGCAGGTGAGAACCGCTCCAGCGTCAGTCGCCAGAGTCCCTCGGCGAAACATCCTGGGGGCTAAGTACAGCGGACGACCGTCGTCTACTGGCTTCCAAGACAGGCCTGACAAGCCTCCTCGGACATGCGCTGGCGGCACGACGTCAGAACCGCTTCGCGCGATCGCTTCGCGAGCAACCCGCGAAGATCAGCGCAGTCAGCTCCTTTTTCGAAGTTCACGGCTGGCGGCTCGTGGAACAGGACTTTGTTGTCCCGCAGCACGTGAATTGCC
>DATAMS010000361.1:0-12686 GCA_036260495.1 Thermoanaerobaculia bacterium | reverse complement strand
GGATTACGCGCACCAACATGACCGCGATCGAGCAACTGCAGCACGCCGGCAAGCTCCTCACCGGCATCCCAACCGGCTACGACCGCTTCAACGAATTCACCTCGGGCTTTCAGAATCAGGACCTGATCATCATCGCGGCGAGACCGTCGATGGGGAAAGCGCAGCCGCTCGACGCAAAGGTTCTCACGCGGCGCGGCTTTGTTTGCATGGGTTCCCTCCGCGTTGGCGACGAGCTCGCGTCAATCGATGGTGCGGATTCCCGCGTCGTTGGAATCTTTCCGCAAGGCGAACGGCAGCTCTATCGCGTCGAGCTCTCGGACGGACGGAGCGCGGAATGCTGCCGCGAACATCTGTGGCGTGTTTGCTATCGCGGCTGGAATGCGCCGCGCGTGGTCTCGACCGAACGGCTGATGGAGTTGCTGCAGCGGAAGCGATACCAACGCCGCCTCTACATCGAAACGTTTTCCGGTGAGTTCGGCAACGACGACGATTTACCGCTCGATCCCTGGCTGCTCGGATTTCTCATCGGTGACGGCACGACTCACGGCACGTCTGTGGGCTTCTCCACCGCAACACCTGAGACTCTCGAAGAAGTGCGTCGCGTCGTTGGCCCGGCCTACGAAGTCAAATGGAACAGCGCGTACGACTATCGCATCATTCAGACGGGGCCGAAGACGCGCGGGCGCGGTTACCGTTTGCCGAATCCCTTGAAACAGGCTTTGGAGGCCCTCGGCATCTGGGGCTGTCGTGCCGAAGACAAGTTCATTCCGAAGAGATATCTCGCCACTTCGCTCGCAAGCCGCAAGCGGTTGTTGAAAGGACTCATCGACTCCGACGGATGGGTTGAAAAATGGGGCAGCATTCGCTTCGCGTCGTGCAGCGAACGACTGGCTCGCGATGTGGTCGAGTTGGTGCGATCGATGGGCGGAAGCGCGTCGTATTTCCCGAAAAAGACATTCTTTACGTATCGCGACGAGCGGCGAGACGGACGTCAGTCCTATGTCTGCAACATCCAACTCCCGAAGGATTTCGATCTTCAGCTCGTGACGGAAAAAGAGCAACGACGGACGCGCACGCGTCTCCGGCGGCTCAATGTCTGCTCGATCACCCCCAGCCGGTTCTCGCAAACGCAGTGCATCGCCGTCTCGCATCCGTCGCACCTTTACATCACGAACGACTACATCGCGACGCACAACACGTCGTTCATGATGAACATCGCCGAATCGATCGCCATCCCGGAGCGGTCTGGCGGGCCGCGGCCGCCGGCGCAGCGGCTTTATTCGGTCGGCGTTTTCTCGCTCGAAATGTCGAAGGAGCAGATCGGGCTGCGCATCCTTTCGTCGGAGTCCGGCGTGTCGAATCACTTGATTCGCGCGGGCATGCTCAGCGAGCGCAACTGGCGTGATCTTGCCGATGCCTCGGCACGCCTGGCGAAGGCGAAGATCTTCATCGACGACACGCCGGGCATGGACATCATGGAGATGCGGGCCAAAGCGCGCCGCCTCAAGATGGAAGCGGGCCTCGACATGATCATGGTCGATTACCTCCAGCTCATGGCCGTGAAGGGAAAGACCGAATCGCGCAACCAGGAAATCTCGCAGATCTCACGCGGGCTGAAAGCGATTGCGAAAGAGCTGAACCTGCCGCTGATCTCGCTCTCGCAGCTCTCGCGCCGGCCGGAGCAGCGCACGGGTGATCACCGGCCGCAGCTTTCTGACCTTCGTGAATCAGGATCGATCGAGCAGGATGCCGACGTGGTCTGCTTCATCTATCGCGATGAGGTCTACAACAAGGACACGGAAGAAAAAGGCATCGCAGAGATCATCATCGGCAAGCAGCGCAACGGCCCGATCGGCGACTTCAAGCTCGTCTTCCGAAACGACATCACGAAGTTCTTCAACTACGAGCCGACGCCGGATTACGGCCCGCAATAGTCGCAGTTCCGTTCTCCCGCCGCGATCAGGAAGAGTACGATCAGCGCTATGAGACGCGTCCTCGTCGTTGCCGCACTCTTCGCCACCATCGCTCTTCGCGCCCGCGCGAACGTGCTGCGGCTCAACGTCAACGATACGATCCAGCCGATCAGCGATGAGTTCATCGGGCGGGCGCTCGATCAGGCGCAGCGCGAGCACGACGACGCAGTGATCCTCGTCATCAGCACGCCGGGAGGTCTGCTCGATTCCACCCGTTCGATCGTCGAGAAGATCATGACCTCGCGCGTGCCGGTGATCGTCTTCGTCGCTCCGGCAGGAAGCCGCGCGGCGTCGGCGGGATTCTTCATCCTCGAAGCAGCGGACATTGCGGCCATGGCTCCCGGCACCAACACCGGCGCAGCCCATCCCGTCCTCTTCGGCGAAAAGATGGACGAGATCATGAAAGTGAAGATGGAAAACGACGCGGCCGCCTTCATGCGCACAATCGCGGCGAAGCGCGGCCGGAATGTCACAGTTGCCGAAAGCGCCGTGCGCGAGTCGAAGTCGTTCACGGAGCAGGAAGCGCTGGCGCAGAAACTGATCGATGTGATCGCGCCCAACGACCGCGCACTGCTCATGGCGATCAACGGCCGGACGCTCAAGCGTTACGACGGGACGATGACCACACTTCACCTGACGAACGAGAACATCAATACGGTGAAGATGTCGCTGCGCCAGAAGATGATGTCCGCGCTGATGGATCCCAACTTCGCCTTCCTCTTGCTCGTCCTCGGCGGACTAGCCATCTTCGCGGAGTTCAATCACCCGGGAGCGATCGCGCCAGGCGTCGTCGGCGTGATCGCGATTCTGCTGGCGCTTTTCGCGCTCAACCTGCTGCCGGTTCGCTACGCTTCGCTGGCGCTTTTGGTTGCGGCGTTCATTCTCTTCGCGCTCGAGGCCAAGTTCGCCAGCCACGGCGTCCTCGGCGCGGGCGGAATCGTCTGCATGGTCATCGGCGGACTCTTTCTCGTCGACGGACCGATTCCACAGATGCGCGTGAACATCCTCACCGCGCTCGCCGTCAGCATCCCCATCGGCCTGATCGCGGTTTTCCTGACGACGCTTGTCCTGCGCGCGCGGCACGGCAGGGTCTCGACCGGCAGCGCCGGGATGATCGGCGAGATCGGCGTGGCGCGAACGTCAATCGGAACAGACGGAAAAGTCTTCGTTCACGGCGAGCTGTGGAACGCCGTGGCGAAGAGCGTGATCCCGGAAGGCTCGCGCGTGCGCGTGGCCGGAATCAACGGATTGCATCTGCTGGTCGAGCCGGCGGAGTGAGCGTCCCGGTCGCGCTACTCCGCGACCGCGAAACCGATACAATCGCGCGACATGCGCGCGGAGGTTTCAATGGCTCCAATCTTCGTCATTCTCATCATCTTCGGTTTTTACCTGCTGACCGCCATCAAGATCCTGCCTGAATATGAGCGGGGCGTCATTTTCCGGCTGGGACGTTTGCTTCCCGAGGCGAAGGGGCCGGGGATTTTTCTGGTGTTTGCGCCGATCGACCGCATGGTGCGCGTCTCGTTGCGGCAGGAAGCGTTCGAAGTTCCGCCGCAGGACATCATCACGCGCGACAACGTCACGCTGAAGGTGAACGCGGTCGTCTTTCTGCGCGTGATCGAGCCGCGGAACGCCGTCGTCGAAGTGTTCGACTATCGCTACCAGACTTCGCAGTTTGCGCAAACAACGCTTCGCTCCGTCCTTGGCGAGGTCGAGCTCGACGAGCTCCTCGCTCACCGCGACGCGCTCAACGCCCGCATCCAGACGATTCTCGATCAGCACACGGAGCCGTGGGGCGTGAAGGTCGCGAACGTCGAGGTCAAGCAGGTCGATCTGCCGGAATCGATGCTGCGGGCGATGGCCAAGCAGGCCGAGGCCGAGCGCGAGAAGCGGGCGAAACTCATTCATGCTGAGGGCGAGTTCGCGGCATCGCAGAGGCTGGCGGATGCCGCGCACGTTCTGGCCACGCAGCCGACCGCGCTCCAGTTGCGCTACCTGCAGACGCTGACTGAGATCGGCGTCGAGAAGAACACAACGATCGTCTTCCCGTTGCCGATCGACATCCTTTCCGGGTTGACCAAGTTCCTGAATCAAGAATGAGCGTCGTCATGATCGAGGCCGCGGTGTTCCAATTGCGGGCCGCGGCGGACGAGATCGATGCCGGGCTGGCGCCGCAGCTCGGACTCTGCGTGAGCGTGCTGGCGCGCGCGGTCGAGTCGGCGCGCGATGGCGTGAACGCCGCGCGCGTGAGCGACATCGAGTTCGCGGTCAACGACCTCGCCGGCGCCGTCGATGAGCTGCCTCCGAACGATGCCGGCCGTATTCAGCCGTTGCTCGACGCCATTCGCGGCGACCTGGAGTCGCTCAAGACCGCGACGTCGCTCGATCCAACTCTCATCGAGCAGATCAACGTCTTTCAGTCGAAGCTGCGCGAGCGGATGAAAGCGATCGAGCGGCAGACGTATGTCGAAGGCGGCACGGACGCGCCGCTGCCGCATCCGCCGGCGTCGCTCCGTCACGACGCCATCCCTCTTTCTCACGAGCTGGCTGCGGCGGGATTCGCGACGCCGTCACTCGATGCGCTGATCAACAAACATGACGAGCTGCGCTACCACTCGATTCGGGAAATCCTCGACGAGCTCGAAGTCATCCTCGGCTGATTCCTTCATCCCTCGAAAGCCGAGTTCGGTATACTACCGAACAAATCGGTCACAACTTGCGCTTGGAGAAGGAGAAGGAGAAGAGATGAACGCTCTGTTCGCACTCGCACTACTACAGGAAACGTCCACCACCGACACCAGTGCCGTCCCGTCGGCGGCCGCGGCCGGCATGGGCATCGGAATGATGATCGTTTGGCTCGCGGTCGTCCTGTTGATCGTCATTTCGTTGTGGAAGATCTTCGTCAAAGCAGGGAAGCCGGGTTGGGCCGCGATCGTCCCGATCTACAACCTGATCGTGATTCTCGAGATCGCCGGCAAGCCGATTTGGTGGTTCATCCTGATGCTCATCCCGCTGGTCAACATCATCGTTCTGATCCTGGTTTACATAGCCTTCGCCCGGAACTTCGGAAAGGGCGTCGGTTTCGCGATCGGCATGGTGATCCTGCCGTTCATCTTCTTCCCGATGCTCGCGTTCAGCGACGCACGGTATCAGCCTGTAGCCGCGTAAGAATCTTTCCAGGGCCCAGGCTGCGCGTGCAGTCTGGGCTCTAGTTTTGTCCGAACAGCGCGACGATCTTCTCGAGACCGCGCTGGTCCTCGTCGTCGAACGCGTTGAGCTGATCCGAATCGACGTCGAGCACGCCCACGAGTGCGCCGTCGGGTGCGAACACCGGCACGACGATCTCCGACTTCGAATTCGGATCGCAGGCGATGTGGCCGGGGAATGCGTTTACGTCCGGCACGATGATCGTTTTGCGTTGCGCTGCGGCAGTGCCGCAAACGCCGCGTCCAAACGCGATCTGCAGGCAGCCGACGGTCCCGATGTACGGGCCCACGACGAGGCGGTCTCCGCAAACGCGGTAAAAGCCAGTCCAGTAGAAGTGCGGGAAGCGATGCGCCAGGATCGAGTTGATCGTGGCCATGAGCGCGATGTCGTCGAGCGTGGTTCCGCCCTCATCGCGCCAGATGGCAACGATCGACTGGTAACACTCTTCGTATGCGGCGGCCTTCATGAGAATTGGGCGCGATGATAGATGGTCTCGTATTCGCGCGCCGAGCGTTCCCACGATAAATCCGCAGCCATGCCGTTGTCCTGCAATTGACGCCACACCTTTGTATCGCGATGGTTGAGCATGGCCAGCCAGGTGGCGGTGTAGAAGTCTCCCGGGTTGACCGTGATGAAACCGAAGCCGTTGGCGGACTCGAGGTTGGCGCCGTGAAACGGGATCACGGTGTCTGCCAGACCGCCGGTGAGCCGCACGACCGGAACGGTGCCGTAACGCAGCGCGTACATCTGATTCAGCCCGCACGGTTCGTAGATCGACGGCATGAGCAGGATGTCGGCACCGGCGTAGATGCGATGGGCGAGTGCGTTGTCGAAGCCGATGACGACGCGGCAGGAATCAGGATGTTGCGCCGCGATGTGAGTCAGCGCGTTCTCGAAACGCGGCTCGCCCGATCCAAGGATGATTGCCTGCGCGCCGGCCGCGAGCATTTGCGGCAGCGCGGCAATCAGGAGGTCGATTCCTTTCTGATCGGTCAGCCGCGAGATGAATCCGAGCAGCGGCCTCCTCGACTTCTGCGTCAGTTTGAATTCGCGGAGCAGCGCACGTTTCGAGAGGCTCTTGCCGAGCAGATGGCCGCGGTGAAACGGCGACGCGATGTGAGGATCATCGGCGGGGTCCCATTCGTGAACATCGATCCCGTTCAGAATGCCGTGCAGCTTGAACGAAAGGCTGCGCAGGATTCCGTCGAGACCGGCGCCCATCTCGTGCGTCTGGATCTCCCTCGCGTAACTCGGCGAGACCGTCGTCACTTGATTGGCGAAGATGATGCCGCCCTTCATCAGGTTCACATCGCCGAAATGTTCGACCGCGTCGGGCGCCCAGTAACGGCTGTGCAGTCCGAGGGTGGCGAACTGCCGCCGCGTGCCGATGCCCTGGTAATTCAGATTGTGGATCGTGTAGACCGAGCGCGCGCCGCGGAAGTTCTCGCTGCCGCGCAGACCCGAGTGCAGATATATCGGCAGCAAGGCCGTATGCCAGTCGTGCGCATGAACCACATCCGGCGCGATGCCGAGAAGCTCGCAGCCGCGAATGACCGCCCGGCAGAAGAACGAGTAGCGCTCGATACCGTCGTCGTAGCCGTCGAGCCGCGGCGAGTAGATCTGCGGCCGGTTGAAGAAGTAGTCGTTCGCGACCAGCACGAGCGGGATCTCGGTCCCCGGCAGTGTCGTCCGCAGATACGCCGCCTCGGCCGCCCAATTTCCCCAGTTGATGTAAACCGGCGGCAAGGCTTCTTCGAGCGTGACGCCGTTGTTGGCAAACCATTCGTGCGCTTCGCGGTAGTACGGCATGAAGATCGTGACGTCGTGCCCGAGGTTCGCCAGCGCTTTCGGCAGCGAGCCGCAGACATCGCCCAACCCGCCCGTCTTGGCGATCGGCGAAACCTCGGCGGTAGCAAACAGGATCTTCACGTCGAGACAGTATCTCCTTCGGTGCCTTTATCTGCGCCCATCTGCGACATCTGCGGATCAAATGCTTCACGAGATCGCGATCGCCGCATACCCGACGACATGCGAGTAATCCCCGTTGACGTCGCCGCTCGTCGCGTGCCGGATAAGCCTTGCGTGTTTCGCGCCGAGCTTCGATGCCGCAATCAGCATCGCCGTCGTCGGGATGAATCCGCACATCGAGATGTCGGACTGTTCGACAGCACGCCAGAGTCCGTGCGGATCGAGGCCCAGCACCTCATCGATCGCAAGCTGGTCCTTGCGCAGCGTCGTCTTCTGATCCTCGTAGTGATTGAGATCGGAGCTGGCGATGATGCCGACCGGCTCGCCGGCCGCGGCGATCACTGTCGCGATGGCGTTGCCGATTTCTTCGCAGTAGTCGTAGCGATTGGCGCCGAGGCAGATGGGAACGAAGGTGAAGTCGTCGCCGAGGAGCTGCTGTAGAAACGGGAGTTGCACTTCCAGCGAGTGCTCGCGCGCATGCGCACGATCGTCCTCGGCGAGAAGCGGCGACTGCTGCATCAACGCATCAGCGAGCGGCGTGTCGATGCGGACGTCGCCGAGGGGAGTGCGCCAGGAACCCTGGCGATTGATCGCCGCGAAGTGACCGAATCCCGTGTGATTCGGACAAAGAATGATGAAGCGGCGCGGCAATTCCGCCTGCGCGTAAAACGCCGCAGCCACGTGACCGCTGTACATCAACCCGGCGTGCGGAACGACGGCGCCGATGAATTTCTGGCCGCCGTCGATGTCACCGTTTTCGGCGAAGCAGGCGCTGACCTGCGCGGCCAGACGGTCCGGGTCGCCCTCGTAAAACGTACCTGCCACGGCTGGCTGGCGGATAGCCATGATCCGCAACGTTATCGCATCTCCTCGCCGCTGGCTCACCCTTGCATTTATAGTTGAGGCATGGCCGGAATCCGGCGCGAGGGAGAGCGTCGCGCGAAACTGAAAACGAGGTTTGCCAACGCCCGCAAGGTCGTCTGGTCGTGGCTGACCGACCCGGCGGTTCTGCTGTACCGCCGTGAAGCGCACGGCCGGAAGCGGGCGCGCGTTACGACGGTCGAGTTTTTTCTCTTCCTTCGCGAGGTGACGCGGGAGTTTTACGACATCGAGGGAGCCTCGCGCGCAGCCGCGCTCGCGTACACGACGCTCTTGTCGCTCATCCCGCTGCTCGTCGCCTTCACGACCACCTTGCAGCGCTACTTCCGCAGCGTGTTCCCCAATTTCCAGTCGCAGATCGACAACATCCTCAACAACATCATCCCGTACCAGTCGCCGGTGATCTCGTATCACATCGCCAAATTCGCGGAGACGGCGCAGGCGGCATCGACGTTCGGCGTGATCATTTTCATCGTCATCACCTTCCGCCTTTTCCTGGCTGTCGAGACGACGGTGAATCAGATCTGGAAGGTGCGGAACGCCCGCGGCTACCGCCAGAAAATCATCGCTTTCACGATGCTCTTTTTCTGGGGCCCGGTGCTGATGGGCATCTCGTTCACGACGACGAACACGCTGGAGAAGAACCGCTATCTGCGCGTACTGTTCCGCCAGGACATCATTTTTCACATCGCGCCGATCGTCGTGCTCTTCATCGCGTTCACGATGCTCTTCTGGCTCGTGCCGTCGACGCGTGTGCGCTTCGCCGCTGCCGCCGTCGGCGCCATTGTCACGACGTCGCTCTTCACGCTGGTCCGTTTCGGCTTCGGCATCTACGCCGATCATCTGTTCCACGGCCGGTTCAATTTGATCTACGGCGCGCTGGGGTTGGCGATCATCTTCCTGATCGCCATCGACATTCTCTGGATCGTCATCCTCCTCGGCGTCGAGATCAGCTACGTCTACCAGAATCTCTACGGACTGCTGCGCGCCAACGAGCAGCAGGTGCAGGACGAGCCGCGCTTCGATCTCTACTTCGCGTTGCGCGCTCTGATCGAGATCTCGCGCCGCTTCGATCGCCGCGAGGAGGCGCCTTCGTCGTACCGGCTGGCGGAGCAGTTCGGGACAACCGATTCGCAGATGCTCCGCGTCCTGAGCCGCCTCGGCGAAGTGCAATTGGTCAAAGAGACTGGAGGCGATTGGGCCGGCTTCGTTCCCGGCTGCGATCCGGACCGCATCACCGTTGAAGAGATCGTGGCGCAGGTCGAAGGGCCTCGACGCGAGATGCCAGAGATTCAGGCGGAAACGCCGGAGCGCGCTGCAATCGGCGATCTCTTCGCCCGACTTGGCACCTGCTTCAGTAACGCCCTCGATCACAAGACGATCGGGCAGCTCGTTCGCGAACTGTATGGCCAGCGAGCGCCGTCGCGCCTGCACGATGAGCGGGCGGAGGACGAAGCGCAGGGATCGGAAGATCAGGGATCAGAGGCGAGCGATCAGGACATACCGGTCTGATCGCGCAATCTCTGTTGACGTTCTGTCGCCCGCTGAAGCGGGCTGCATGCAGAGCGAGGTAAGAAAAGAAATCGAGCTGAAGGGAAACTCGCCGCAGAGTTTGTCGCGCGGGAAGATGTCGCGGTCCATGAGGGGACTAATCTCCTCAATCTCTGATCTCTTGTCTCTGCTTCACCCTTATCTCTGCCGCACTCGCCGGATCCTTCGCAACGTCTCGTAGGCGACCGTCGTTGTCGTCACCCAGACCGTTCCGGCCGTGACCCCGGCGAGGACGTCGGAGATCCAGTGGACGCCGAGGTAGACGCGGGAGAGGGCGATGGCGGTGATGAGCGTGTAGAGGAACGCCATCACCGCGGTTTTCGCCGGCCAGCTCCGAATCGCGCGGAACGCGAGATAAGCCAGCGCGCCGAATGCCACCGCCGAGCCCATGGCGTGGCCGCTCGGAAACGAATAGCCGTTCGCGCGGCGCAGCATCTCGGCGACGGCGGGGCGGGCGCGGGCGAAATAGCGTTTCAGCTCGAGATTCAGCAGACCGCCACCGCCTGCGGTGACGGCGAGGTAGATCATCCAGCGCCAACGCCGAAGAATTGCCAGGATCGCGGCGACGATCGCGACGATCACAGCAACGCTGACCGGCCCGCCGATGATCGTCATGAGCGTGAAGAACGTCGTCGCAGCAGGTGATCGCTCGGTGACACTCCAGTCGTGGATCACCGCGTCGGTCTGCACCAGCGCGGCATTTTTCGCGCGAACGTTTTCGGCCAGGTCGAGGAAGCCGTCGCCTGCCCACGCCGCGAGCAGCGCGCCGGCCAGGAGAATCGCCGCCACCGGGATGTAGTTCTTGAATCGATCGCGCGTTCTCGAAATGAAGCCTGTCGCCCAGGCGCTGCGCGCGATGAGGCGGGCAAGCAACTGTCCGAGATGCCTCACCGCAGGAAGCGTGGCGTAGACGACCGCCCAGAGAACGAGAAAAACCGCTGCAAAGATGAAGAACAACATTCAGCGCGACCTGAGCATAGACGATGCCCGTCGCCCGGGAGTCGCGTTTCGGGGGTCGGGCGTCGGAGCCGGCTGATCTCTCCGACCTCCGACCCCCGACCCCCGACCTGCGAAATCCTCGAACCCGCTTGGACGTTCCAGCCTGCACTGCCGTACCTGTGTGACGATGCTCGCGGAAGTACTCCGAATGATCCCGACAAACGACTCTCCGGAGCCAGACGACCGCCAGTTGGTCGAGCAGATCCGGCACGGCGACGATGGCGCGTTCGAGACGCTCGTCCGCCGCAAGACTTCCAAGGTTTATGGCCTTTGCTATCGCGTCATCGGCAACAGCGAAGACGCCAAAGACATCTCCCAGCTCGTCTTCATCAAGCTGTGGGAGAACCTCGAAAAGTACGACGCGCAGTACGCCTTCGATACCTGGCTTTACCGCATGGTGACCAACGTCGCCATCGACTTCATGCGCAACAAGCAGTCGCGCGACAACGCCGTCAACTCTACGTTGCGCCTCGTCAAGACGGCCGTCGATCCGGAGCAGACGGTGACCGTGCAGCGCAAAGAAGTCGAGGCGGTTTTCAACGCAGTTTCCGATGTGCTCTCTCCCAAGCAGAAAACGATTTTCGTCATGAGCGAGATGGAAGACCTTCGCTCCTCCGAGATCGCCAAGATCCTCGGGTGCCAGGAGTCCACCGTCCGCAATCATCTCTTCAACGCCCGCAAAGTGATGCAGCAGCAGTTGAAGCGCCGGTTCCCTGAATACGCGCGGCTGTGGGAGGAATCACGATGATGACCTGCCGCAACTTCCGCGAAAAACTGCAGCCCGGAACCAGCGAACCGGAGTTGCTCGATCATCTTCGTCATTGCGACGCCTGCCTCGACTTCGCGATGAACGTCGATCCCGACCTCTTCTTCCGCGCGATCGGCGGCGAAGAGATTGTCCCGCCCGGCGGCGTCGATGCCTTCGTCGGCGATGTGATGTCGCAGGTTCGCGTGCGGCAGGCGGAAACGTCGCTCGCACCGCATCGCACGGTCAGCGTGTGGCAGCGTCTCGCCATCGCCGCAACGATCGCGGCCGGTGTCACGGGCGCCACGCTCGCCTATCGTTTCGAGCATCGCCCGGTCACGCATCCGATGAGCCCGATCGTTGTCGCTGCGAACGTGCCGGCCGCTCATTTCGCACCGACCGCGACGAAATCGTTCGTCGAAACGTATTCATCCCATGACGCGACGATTGTCGAGATGCCGGCCGACGGCAGCGACACCAAAGTCGTGATGATCTTCGACGATAAGCTGCCGGCGGATTTATGAACTTCAAACGTGTCTTTCTGATGATCTCGATGACGCTGGCCCTCTGCGGTGCGGCGCTTGCTGAAACTGTAGGCGAACCTGCTGGCGAGCCTGCCGCGGCAACGGATGCCAAGCCGGCGCTGTCCGTCCGCTCGTTCACATTCAAGTTCAAGCAGGCGGACAAAGCTGCCGCCGCAATCAAGCCGCTTCTGAGCGCCGAGGGGTCGATGTCGATCCAGCCGTCGGCGAATGCGCTCGTTGTCACTGACCACGCCGAGAACATGAAAGCCGTCGCCAAAATGATCGGCGACTTCGACAAAGAACCGCAGAGTTTTCGGCTTTACGTCCGCATCGTCGGCGCCACGCGCGTCGAAGGGGCGGCAAAGATCCCTGACGATCTCAAAGATGTCGCCCGCAAGCTGTCCATGCTTCCGTACAACACGTACGAGGCCGTCGGCGAAGCGACCGTGCAGGGAAAAGAGGGCGATCCGGGACTCATCGACATGCCCAGCGGCTACCGGGCCGGCTTCCACTTCGGCGAATACGACCCGGCCAGTGACTCGATCGCTGTCAAAGACCTGCAGATCTCCAAACTCACCGGCGCACAAAAGGATCAGTTGACGTCGCTGCTCAAAACGTCGCTGAACCTGACTATCGGCCAGACCTATATTCTCGGCGCATCGAAGGCTCCGCAAAGCCAGCGTGCGTTGATGATCGTCCTCGTCGCTCGACGGTAGAGCGGCGTCCTCTCCTACGCATCCGGGCGCGGCGGATTCACCCTCCTGCCGCGCCCTTTTTAGTGGCCTCGTAGTGGATTAGTAGATCAGTGGATTAGTCGATCAGGAGTACAAGCTCTGCGGA
>DATAMS010000356.1:0-4125 GCA_036260495.1 Thermoanaerobaculia bacterium | reverse complement strand
TCGCCGCAGACGACCGCGACGGATTCCGAACGTGGAGTGCGGGCGTCTCGCCCGCGGCCGATGGGCGTCTCGCCCGGCGGTAAGTGCGCGGCGGTGCGAAGAAATCCAGCGTTTCGCAGAAAAAGCGAACGACGCCGGAATTCTGCACGCGCCCAGAGAACAATCGGCCGTCACGAAAACACACGCCGAGGCGAGGACGCCTCGCCGCCGCGGGCGAGACGCCCGCACTCCTAACAGCCCGAGCCGCCGCCGCGGTAAACGCTCTTCCACTTGTTGCCGGCGCGCTTCAGGATCTCGTATTCGTATCCCTCGTAGCCGCCAACTCGGATGACGATTTCGTCCGTGCCATCCTCATCGAGATCGATCGTATCGACGACATTTTTGTCTTCACCGGCGTCGCCCGAATAGGTGAAGTACCAAACGTGATCGGCGCGGAATCCTCCGGACTCATCGCCCATCGCAATCAGAAAGAGATTGTACGTCCGCCGCTGGTCTTTGCCGTCGTTGGCCGAGAACGCGCCGATCAAGTCGCGGCGGCCATCGTGATCCAGATCCGTGGAGAGATTGGCTCCCCCCTCCATTTTCGCGATCATCGACTGAGAAACGCCCTTGGTGCGCAGCTCACGCTCGGCAATCTTCCGCAGGGCTTTATCCTCGTCGTCATCGGGAACGCGACGTCCTGGGTTCGTCGGCGGCAGATGCAGCGAGCCGGCAGCGAGCACGCTGAACAGATTCGTATCCCAGTTCGACCGCGATGTAACGTCGACACTCGCCGCCAACGATACGCAGCCCAAACTCGTCGGTTTGGTCACCTTCACCGTGCCGATTTCGGCGCCGCCATCGAGTACGCGATACGTGCGGCCGGGACGGAAATAGCGCGCCTCGAACCCTCTACCATCGTCTCGTGGTGGCGGATCGAAGCGCAGCTTCCAACATCCGGCGCACGCTCCCGGCACCTTCGTGATCATCGCAACCGGCTCGATGGCCAGTTTGTCCGGTGAGAAGGTAGTTTCCTCTGAGTTTGACTGAAGCGCGAAAAGAACTCCCGGCTGTGGGTGATGCAGCGTCGTTGCAGCGGCGAAGAGCGTGGCGGCAAGCCAGAGCATTACTTGATTCTCCTCACACCATTAGAGGTCCGCAATGTGGCGTGACATCTGCGCAATCAAGGGGAGGCGGTGGCAGGAATGTGGCGGGATTGTGGGACCAGCGGTTTTCGCGGTGATGACAACGGATAATCGCTGTGTGAATCCGATCGTCGTCGTCAATGACGGCACCATCCTCGAGACGGTGGCGTTGGTGCTCATCTACCTGGTTCTCGTCAATCCTCGGGGTACGGCTTTTACCAACGCGTTCTCGCGCTCGATGCCGTGACGCTTATCGAGTACGGCTTGCCGAATCACACGCATCATGTCGTCGAAGTGACCGTCGGCGCGGTCGAGCGCTTCGCGCGCATCTTCGAGGGCGCGCTGCATGTTGAGGATGACTTCGATGCCGGCCAGGTTCACGCCGAGGTCGCGCGTGAGGGCGAGGATCATCTCGAGCTTGCGGATCTCGCTTTCGCCGTAAAGCCGCGTGTTGCCCGACGTGCGCGCTGGCTTGATCAGCCCTTCGCGCTCGTAAAGGCGCAGCGTCTGCGGATGGATGTTGTACCGCTCGGCGATCACCGAGATCATCACGTATCCATCTGCTCTGCGGCGTGTCATGTTGTCGTTCCAGGAACAAAGAGGGCGGCGGTTTCCCGCCGCCCTCGGATCATCAACTTATTTGTTTTCGTCCACGACTTCGGCGTCGATCACATCGTCCGCCTTGCCGTTGCCTTCCGGAGCTCCGGCCGATGAACCGCCAGATGCTTCCGCCCCACCCGCGCCGCCCGCGGCGTTCGCGCTCGCGTTCTGGTACATCACTTCCGCGAGTTTGTGCGATGCCGTCGTCAGCGTTTCGGTGGCCTTCTTGATGTTGTCCGCGCCGCCCTGCTCCATCGCTTTGCGAGCGTCGGCAATCGCGCTTTCGAGATTGCTCACATCCGAGCCCGCGATCTTGTCGCGATTCTCATTGAGCATCTTCTCGACCTGATAGACGAGCGAGTCGAGCTGATTCTTCGCCTCGATCTCTTCACGTCGCGTCTTGTCTTCGGCCGCGTGCGACTCGGCGTCGCGAACCAGCTTCTCGACTTCGTCCTTCGACAGTCCCGAGGTGCTGGTGATCGTGATCTTCTGCTCCTTGCCGGTGCCGGTGTCTTTCGCCGAGACCGTCATGATGCCGTTCGCATCGATGTCGAATGTGACTTCGATTTGCGGCATCCCGCGAGGCGCCGGCGGCAGTCCGATGAGGTGGAAGACGCCGAGCAGTTTGTTGTCGCGCGCCATCTCGCGCTCGCCCTGAATGACTTTGATCTCGACCGACGTCTGGTTGTCTGCCGCCGTCGAGAAGGTCTCCATCTTGCGCGTCGGGATGGTCGTGTTGCGCTCGATGAGCTTCGTCATGACGCCGCCGAGGGTCTCGATTCCGAGCGACAGAGGCGTGACATCGAGCAGAACGACATCTTTGAGGCCTGCGTCGCCAGCGAGCACGCCGCCCTGAACCGCGGCACCGACTGCCACGACTTCATCAGGATTCACGCCCTTGTGTGGCTCTTTTCCGAAGAAGTCGGTGACGATCTTCTGAACCATCGGAATGCGGGTCGAACCGCCGACTAGAACGACTTCATCGATCTTCTTCGGATCGACGCCGGCGTCGCTGAGCGCCTGTTTCAGCGGTCCCATCGTCTTCTGCACGATGTCGCCGATGAGCTGCTCGAACTTGGCGCGCGTGAGCGACATGTTGAGATGCTTCGGTCCGGACTGGTCGGCCGTGATGAACGGGAGATTGAGGTCGGTCGACATCGTCGACGACAGCTCGATCTTCGCTTTCTCGGCCGCTTCCTTCAGACGCTGCAGAGCCATCTTGTCTTTCGACAGATCGATGCCCTGGTCTTTGCGAAACTCTTCGATGATCCAGTCGATGAGGCGGTGATCGATGTTGTCACCGCCGAGGTGCGTGTCGCCGTTGGTCGACTTCACTTCGACGACGCCGTCGCCGACTTCGAGGATGGAGATGTCGAACGTGCCGCCGCCGAAGTCATACACGGCGATCGTCTCGTTCTTCTTCTTGTCGAGGCCGTATGCGAGCGCGGCCGCGGTCGGCTCGTTGACGAGACGCTCGACCTTGAGGCCGGCGATCTCGCCCGCGTCTTTCGTGGCCTGGCGCTGTGAATCGTTGAAGTACGCAGGCACGGTGATGACCGCGCGATCGACTTTCTCGCCGAGGTAGTCTTCAGCGGCCTGCTTGAGCTTCTGCAGAATCATCGCTGAGATCTCGGGCGGCGAGTAGAGCTTGCCATCCACCTCGACACGCGCGTCGCCGTTCGAGGCACGCGTAACCGTGTAGGGAACCATCTTCATCTCTTCATTGACTTCCTCGTATTTGCGCCCCATGAAGCGCTTGATCGAGAAGATGGTGTTCTCAGGATTTGTGACTGCCTGTCGCTTGGCGACCTGGCCGACGAGGCGCTCGCCGTTTCTGGCAAAACCGACGACCGAGGGGGTGATGCGGCTGCCTTCGGCGTTGACGATGACTTTGGGCTCATTGCCCTCCATGACCGCCACGACGGAGTTGGTCGTGCCGAGGTCGATACCGATAATCTTGGACATATGTTTTTCTCCTTCTGATACTTACCGCAACATGAGTGCGATGCAGTCAGATAATCTGGCAGGCAAAACCTGAGTGCGCGGGTGTGATATTCCGCCTAGATTAGTGCAAGTTTGGTGCGCGGGAATCCGTCATCCGGCGCATGACATCTATATCCGAGCGCTAAGGGAACTCAACCATGAGAACGACGCTGGACATCGATGAAGACGTCTTGGTTGCCGTGAAGCAAATCGCCGCAAGACAGAAGACGACCGCAGGCAAGGTGTTGTCGGACCGGGCTCGACAGGGTTTGTCGATCAACCATCAGCTGCTGCGAAACGGCGTCCCGTTGATGCCGCGAGGTCCGAGAGGAAGTCGCCGCGTCACCGTGGAAATGGTGAACGCTCTGCGCGACGAGGACTAGCGGATTTCGACGCAACCACCTTTCGACGCGCCGCC
>DATAMS010000345.1:0-4178 GCA_036260495.1 Thermoanaerobaculia bacterium | reverse complement strand
GACGGGGCGCGGCCGGAGAGAATCGCGAAGAGCAACCGCATGCTGAACGGATCCGAGTACTTGCGGATCGAGCGCCGGAAGTACCAGGCCACGCGCGCGCCCATCGCGCGCAACGACATCGTCTCGCCGAACTGTGTTTTCCAGATCGGCGCATTGATGTCGGACGTGTAGGGACTCTGCTCGTAGTGAAAATCCTTCGTCAGCCAGCCTTTGCGCGTGGTGTGCTTGCCCGGCACGACGCCCTCGATGACCGGAATGGGAAGCTGATTGAGAACGAACAGCTCGTACGAGGGCCACGTCATCACTTCGCGGACGATGCCGACAATGAGTGTGGCTGCCGCGATCATCATGCCGGGGTCGGGCGTGAAGTCGACCGTGACCTCGATCCTGCTGCCGCGCGGCCTGACGCCGACGCCGGTCGAGCGCCGGTTCGACGCCACCAGCATCACCGGCACGGGTAGGATGTAGGCGAGCAGCAGCGCCAGCAACTTCTCGTTGCGCCGCGCGTTCTGTTCGCGCTTCGGGATCTCGTACGAGATGTTGTAGTGCGTGCTGTACGCCTTCAGCCGCACGGTGTGGTCGTTTGCTTTTTCCCACTGCGTGAGCTGCTCACGGACGAAGCCGATCTGCTCCCACAAGTTGCGCACCGTACGGGCGGTCGAGTGCGGCGCGAGCTCGATGACCGGCGTGACGACTTCGATGACGCCGCGGTCGAAGTAGACGGCGCCTCCAGTCGGAAGCTGCAGCGACGATTTCTCGCGCGGAAGGAGCGGCCGGTCGATGAACGCGCTGGGATGACCCCAAAAAACGCGTGGGTCGATCTCCTCTTCGTCGAGAAGGACGTTGAACTCCGACTCCATGCCGATCACAGGCATTTGTAGTCGAGTCCGCTGGAGTTGCTTCTCGACTGGTCTCTGTCGTTTCGAATCTGGCGTTCCAGGCATGCAAATCTTCCGGGCGTCGCGTTGGGATGTATGGAGCTACTGCCACGTCCTTAGCAAACGGCAGGCCCGGGTGGGAAGTGCCGGGTGTGGGAGTAGGGGGGTGGGGAGTGGGAGATGAATTGATGCGCTGGAAGAAAGTGTCGTTCTTTCCCCCACTCCCAACCCCCACTCCCCACACCCCTATTCGTCTTCCGACGTCGCTGGGTGGGACCGGCGCTCGACACGGCGCCGATCCTCGAAGGCGAAACGGGGCTTGTTTTCCTGCGGCACTTCCATCCGGTCTTCACTGATCTCGCGGGGGATCACTGTGATGTAGCCGAGGTCGAGATGAACGTGATCGTCGGCATTGAGACCGGTGACGTGGCCGTACGGCAGTACGTGCAGATCGTCACTCGAATCCTCAGCGATGGCGTTGTACTTCTCGATCGTCTCTTTCCCCTTCAGGATGGTGCTGCCGATGCGGTAAATATCGGCAGCGGTACCCCACATATGCGGCGTCGCGTATTCCGACATCTTGTGCGACGGCGACCGGTAGCCGCCGTTGACGGCGATGTGAACCGACCCGCCGGCATCTCTGCGGAACTGTTCGAGATAGAACGCCAGTACGCGAACGGCGCAAGGGATGTAGCGGGGAAACTCCTGCAGCCGCTGGGCTTCCCTGAGGTCGGTGAGCGTGAATTCGTTGAGGGCAAAATGCTGCGTCAGGCGGATGCTCATGGCCGCATCGTGGCTCGGAATCTCGTAAAAATAGCGCGGCAGGCGATGGCGCCGTTTCTGCGCGTCGAGCACCATCGCGCCCGGTTTGAGCAGAGAGCGCAGCTCGTCGTCGAGGTCGCAGGCGTCGACGACTTTGATCGACTCCGGTTCACTCATAGGTCAATCCCGCCAGCGTGTTGTAGATGTCGCGCGAGACCTCGGCGACGGCATTGCCGCGGCCTGTTTCGGCGGGAAATTGCGTGAGGATGACGAGCACGTACGGCTCGCGGCCTTCCAGAAACACGATTCCTGCGTCGTGATGCACGGTCGATATATTGCCCGTTTTGTGGGCGACGCGCGCCGCTTTCGGCAGGCCGGCGGGAATGCCGCTTCTGTACTGCTGATCGAGCATGATCTTCAGCATCTCGTCGCTGGCCTCGGGCGAAAACGCCTTGCGATCGGCGATGACGCGCAGCATTTTCTGCAGGCCGTTCGCGGTCACCTCGTTGTTGAGGCCCGCCTCGAACGCCGCCTGATCTTCGACGCCGCGCAACACGCGAACGCCGTCGATCTCCAGCTCGTCGAGCGCCTGCTGGATGCTCTCGATCGTGACGACATCGACGAGAAGATTCGTGGCCAGGTTGCTCGATTTCGTGATCATCCAGTAGGCGAGCTCGCGGACGGTGAGCGTTTTGCCGAGGTGGCCGTAAACGGCGGGATCGGCATCGCGGCCGAGGTCGAGCATGAACGTTTCCTGATTGACGATGCTCGTGAAGCGGTTGCGAACGTGGATCGGGGAATCGAGAGCGAGCGTTCCGCGATCGATCTCGCGGAAGACGCCGATGAGCACCGCGAGCTTCATCGTCGACGCGGCGTGGAAGTAGTAGTCGGCGTTGTACGACCACTGAATCGTCGTCTGCGCATCCCAGAACGAGATCCCAAGCTCTTCGAGGTCGTGCTCTTCCTTGATCTTGAGAACGTTCCGATAGAGCGAGATCTCGGACGCGGCGACGGAGTCTTTGGGCGGTGGAACCGGAAGTTTTTTTCCGGTCTTGATTGCCTTCAATGCCATTTCCCGAATGTTACTGAACCTCGGACGACCTCGTTGCAAGTTTCGGTGCACGCGGATCGGCGGTCAAAGCGCAGCACCGCGCAGCCAGCGGCCGATGCGCTCGATGCCTGTACCGATCTCGTCGATCGATGCGGCGTACGAGATGCGAATGAATCCCTCGCCCATCGATCCGAAAGCGATTCCGGGAATCACGAGCACCGCCGCGTCGGTGGCCAGCGTGCGCGCGAACATTTCCGTGTCGCACGACGGCACGGGTACAAACGCGTAGAAGGCGCCGGCCGGCACGGGAATCGTGACTTCAAGCTCGCGCGCAATCGAGAAGAGCGCCGATTCGCGCTGCGCACGGAACTGCGCGCGGATGCGCTCGAGCCAGGCGAGGTTCCAGGCGTCGTCGGTGAGGATCGATTCGGCCAGCGACTGCGAGAACGCGGACGCGCAGGTTGCGATGTACTGATGCGCGGTCACGATCGGTTTCATCAGCGGTTCGTGCGCGACGATCCATCCCAGCCGCAGACCAGTCATGGCGTGGCTCTTCGACATGCCGCTGACGACGATGACGTTGCCAGACATTCCGAGCATCGACGGCGGTGGCGATTCGTACCAAATCTCGCGATAGACCTCGTCGCTGACGACGAGCGGTCCGGCGTCGGCGATGCGCTGCAATGTTTCGCGATCGATCACGCTGCCGAGCGGATTCGACGGCGAGTTGACGACGATCAGTTTGGTCTTCGGCGTGATGCGCGCGAGCAGCGCATCGGCATCGACACGCCAGTCGGGCGGCTCGATCTCGTACGTAACCGGCGTCGCGCCCGCGATGCGCGCGAGCGTCGCGTACGCGAGAAAGCCGGGATTGGGAACGAGCACTTCATCGCCCGGATCGACAAAGGCTTGCATGATCGAGAAAAGCGCTTCCTCGGTTCCGGCGGTGACGCAGACTTCCGACTTGGGATCGAAGCCGGCGGGTGTCGGGAGTCGGGGGTCGGGGGTCGGAGCTATGCTGTGGCCGGCGATCTCGTTTCTCCGACTCCCGACCCCCGGCTCCAGACGCCCTTCCGCGATCAGCGTCCGTAGCTTCAGCGTCCCGGCGTTCGGCGTGTAGTGCCACGAGCCGGTGGCCGCGGCTTTCACGGCAAACGCGCGCAACGTTTCGTCCGGCTCGACGTTCGGCTCGCCGATGCCGAGGTTGACGGAGAGCGGCGTAGCCAGCGCGTTGATCTGGCGAATCAGCGAGAGCTCGATGTTGGCGAAGCGTTGGGCGGCGCGGGGTTGCCCGACTGGGGGTTGCCTGGTTGACGAGTTGCCGGGTTGCCGGGCGGTTCGTGGTTGCCGGGGTTCAAGGTTGCTCGGTTGCTTGGTCATCACGAAATCCTCAAGCTATTTAGCAACCCTGCAACTCAGCAACCCTCTCCGAGGAACTCGGCAACCTGACGACCCGGCAACCCTCTGCCGCAACTCGGCAACCTGAC
>DATAMS010000334.1:0-5945 GCA_036260495.1 Thermoanaerobaculia bacterium | reverse complement strand
GTTCGCTCATGAAACGCGAATCTGCCCGAAGCGAAGGCGAATGCCCATCGCGTACGTCACAGCCGTGAGCGGTCTACGTCACATGGAAGGGGTCAGACCCAAAGTGAAAGTGACGAAAAACGGCCGCAGACCTCAGCGCATCGCAATTTTCGTCACTTTCACTTTGGATCTGACCCCTTCCACTTTCACTTTGGGTCTGACCCCTTCCATTTCTTGCGCTTTCGGTCGGATTCCGGTTGCGCTATGCTTCACCCCTCACACGCGCCGACCGGTCCTCGGTCAAGACGGAATTGCTCTGCTCCGGCGCGCTGTGCCTCGTCCCCTGCGACTCGAATTCCCAGGTGCGGTCTGGCATGTGACCAATCGCGGCGTGGAGAAGCGATCGATCTACTCCGGCGATTGCGACAGGCTTCACTTCCTGCACCTGCTGGAGAAGGTGATCGACGACTATCGCTGGCAACTGCGCGCGTACGTGTTGATGTCGAATCACTACCATCTGTTCTTCCGAACACCGCAGACCAATTTGTCACGAGGGATGCACGATTTAGACGGTGACTACGCGTCGTTCTTCAACGCGCGGCACCGGCGCGTGGGGCATCTGTTTCAGGGACGGTTCAAAGGTCATCTCGTCGACAGCGAGGCCTATCTCCTCTCGCTGTCCCGCTACATTGTTCTCAATCCGGTTCGCGCCGGGATGGTGGAGACTCCGGGCGAATGGCGTTGGAGCAGCTACCGCGCAACAGCCGGCCTTGCGGCAGTCCCACGCTGGCTCGATCCCGCGCCGATTCTCGATGCGTTCAATGCGGACGATTGGAACAAGGCCATGCACGGATATCGCGACTTCGTCGCCGCTGCGATCGGAAAGGACGCCTCACCCTGGGAGAACCTGCGTGCACGGATGTTTCTTGGTGGCCGCGAATTCGTAGAAGGAGTCAAATCGAAAGTGAAAGTGACGGAAAGCGTCTCCGGATTCGACACTTCCGCTTCCGATTTGACGCCATGCGCGATCGAATGCGTCCGGCAAGCAGTCGAGTCGATTGATATCGCTGGTTGCTGGCCACCGCCTCCTGGCTCGGATGCGCGATTGCTCGTCGCGTTGTTCGCTACGCGTCGCGCCCACTCGTCGCGCGCCGAGATTGCCCGGCTCCTCGGCGTCACAGGACGCGGAGCGCTTCACTTGATCCGATCGGGCGAGGAGCGAGCATTGACGGATCCGCGATTCGCGGAGCGAGTGCTCACGATCGAGCAGGTGTTGTCGCGCATCGAGTCGGACCCGAAGCGGAAGTGAAACAATCGTTCGTCAACGGAAGGGGTCAGACCCGAAGTGGAAGTGACGAAATTTATCTGCTAGACAGCCGGAGCCTTTTTTTGTCACTTCCACTTCGGGTCTGACCCCTTCATCTACGAAGTATGTCGTAGAATCGAGAGATGAGGTTCTCTGCGATTCTCGCCGTTGTTCTATTGTTCGGATGCGTCTCGACAAGTGTCACTTCCGGTCGTTCGGTTCGAGGCCTGACGCTTCACTCCCCGCGGCTCCCATCGGCGGATATTCACATCCAAAAGGGATTCAGGTACCTCGGCCGGTTTTCGTACAGCCTGGACAGCGGGTTCGAGGGCGAGCGATTCGTGTTTGCCGATGCGCAAGGTACATCACTGCACCGGCTTGTCATCGTTCATTTCGAACAGGTGAAATCGGGATCAGCCGAGGTTTATCGATACGACTTTGGCAGCGCGGAGAAGATCGGTTTGTACGCGTTCAACCAGAACTGTTTCTCGTTCAGTGGCGCGCGACAAATCAATTCTCATCCGCGTGACGAAGGGGAGATGACGAACAATTTTCTGCTCGATCACGGTTTCGGACCTCCGAAGCTGTGGCTCGTCTCGCGCTATGTGACTCTCGGCGCCAGCGACCGTAAGAGCGAATTGATCGTGTTCTACATGGAAGGAAGCGATCTGCAGCCTTCCGATCTGAGTCAGGACGACAAACCGACCGCGCTCTGGACAGAAATAAAGTCCGAGCTCGCGGCAAGAGGGCGTACGGCATTCTCGATCGACTAACTTCCAAAAAGACGCGGCAGCAAACGCCGCCGCGTCTTCTCCGGGAACTGCCGCAATCGACTCATGCGGCTTTGGTGAGGAGCTTCTTCGGTTCGACCTTGATGGTCTTCGGTTTCGCTCCTTCCTTCTTCGGCAGCTGCACTTCGAGCAGTCCGTTGGCGAACGTCGCCGCGGCCTTTTCGGCGTCGATGTTCACCGGCAGCGTGAAGGAACGGAAGAACGTGCCGTATTCGCGCTCGATGCGCCGGTAGCCCCGCTCGTCCAGTTCCTTTTCGGCGGTCCGTTCACCTTTGATGGTGAGAACACCGTTCTCGATCTGGATGTCGACATCCTTCTCGTTCATGCCGGGAAGCTCCGCGCGAAGCACGATGTCATTCGCGGTTTCGATGACGTCGGTCTTCGGCGCCCAATCTGCGAGTGGCGTCTTGTCCTGGGTGAGCTGCGCCCACAGCCGATCCGTCCTGCCGCGAAGCGTCTGCAGCTCCTCGAAGGGATCCCATCGCTCAAACCTGGCGAGGAAATTCATGGTGTACCTCCTTTTTTCATTGCCGCGTACTGCGGCAATCAGAAGATAGGTCGGGGATGGGATCGCGCAATTGTCAGCGGTCACCGGTCGATACGTTCGGATGTCTCGGCACCGTGTGATTCCGGAAGGGGTCAGACCGAAAGTGAAAGTGACAAAAAAAGGCTCCCGCTCAATGCGATAGACGAATTTCGTCACTTTCACTTTCGGTCTGACCCCTTTCGGATTCAGGCCAGGTGGTGCTTCAGCACGTCATCCGTGTTTCGTGAGAAGAAGATGACCACCACGGAGCCGAAGAGAATCGCCCACTGCCACGGCTGAACCGCGGGCAGGTCCTGCGTGATGTAAATCTGGATGCCGTAGATCACCGGCAGCGCGATCAACAATACCCAACTGGCCCGGAAGAGAGTTTTGCGCATGACAGATCTCCTTACGGCCTGATCTTGCGTCCCGAAATCTGCCCGAGCGATGCGATGCATTACGCTCGAAAATGACAGGCGTCACGCGTTACTGTGACGTGGCGGCGGCGCAGCAGCGGGACGAATTCCGAAGAGCGCGAAGAGATAGACCGCGGAGAGCGCGCAGAACATCGTCAGAAACATGATCACGCCGCCGATCGTGCCGGCAACACTGGCGTGTCATCGTCCATGGTTCGCCTGCCTCTTATGGGGAGCTGTTCCGTTAGCTCGGAAACCCAAATGTTCAATGATGAATGTTGATTGTTAAATGTTGAATGGGCGCGCAACCGCCGGCTCATTCAACATCGAACATTCAACACTCAACATTCAACATTCCCATTTCTGAGTGCAGGCGCTTTCTCTAACGGATGAAGTTCCGGCGCCCGCACCCGCGCATTCAACAGGCTGGCATCACACGACGCGATGTCGCGCGTCACACGAGGATGTGATCCCGGAAATTGCACACACATCGCCCTGTGCGCAGTCGCACAACGGCTCGTACCCCAGCGCACATCGGCAAGCGAGCGGGACGCCTACATTCCACCCGTGCTCACAGAATGCCGTGAGCCCGAAGGAGGGCGCATTGAGCTTGCCACCTACTATCGCGCAACAAATGAAGCGGTCCGGTACCAGCCGGCGTGCCTTTATGACGCTTTGCGGCAAATTGATGGTTGCCGCACCATTTGGATTAGCCCTGACGAATTTCAGTAGTCCCGCGGCCATGGCGGCCGTAATCGGGCGCGCGAGGCGGCCCTCTGTCATCTGGTTACACATGCAGGACTGCACCGGATGCACCGAGACGCTTCTGCGCACCTCCGAGCCAGCGCTCGACACGCTCCTCTTCGACATCATCTCGCTCGACTACCACGAGACCGTGATGGCGGCCTCGGGCAACGATGCCGAAGCGGCGCTGCACGACGCAATGACGCAGAACGACGGCAAATACGTGCTCGTGGTCGAGGGATCCATTCCGACCAAAGAGAATGGCAACTACCTGAAGATCGCCGGACGCAATGGCATCGACATGCTGAAGGATGTGGCCAGCCACGCCGCGGCGGTCATCGCCATCGGCTCGTGCTCTTCGTGGGGCGGCGTGCCGTCGAGCGGCCCGAATCCTACCGGCGCAACCGGCGTCGACTCGATCATCAAGGACAAGCCGGTCATCAATCTGCCGGGTTGTCCGCCCAATCCGTACGTTTTCCTTGCCACAGTGCTCGAGTACGCAACGGCGGGGAAAGTGCCCAAGCTCGATGCGCAGGGACGGCCGAAATTCGCATACGACCGCCTCATTCACGATCATTGCCCGCGCCGCGCCCACTTCGATAATGGCCGCTTCGCCGCGCAATTCGGCGACGCCGGTCATATTCAGGGCTATTGCCTCTACAAACTCGGATGCAAAGGTCCGGTCACGCACGCGCCGTGCTCGACACGCCACTTCAATGAAGTCGTGGACTGCTGGCCGATCGGCATCGGCGCCCCCTGCGCCGGCTGTACGGAAAAGGACATCGCCTTCAACGTCCCCATTTTCCAGACTGCGGACATGAAGGGCCAGGCTCCTCCTGCGTTTTACCCGCAAGTCTCTCCGGAGCACAAAGGCATGAGCCCAGTGGCCACCGGTGTGGCGGGACTGGTCGGCGGTGCATTGGTCGGGGCCGGAATTATCGCGTCACGAAAACTCGACAGCACCAGCGGCGAACAGCCGAAGGAGTAAGCGATGGGCACGGACCGGCGAAGTTTCTTCAAAGGTATCGCCGCGGCGGTCACGCTGACCGCCGTGCCGGCCGCCGCCCTGGCACGCGCTAAGAAAAGCGCGCCATCGGATGCGGTCGGGATGCTCTATGACACAACCAAGTGCATCGGCTGCAAAGCCTGTGTCGCAGCCTGCAAAGTCGCGAACAAGATGCCGCCGGACACCTCCGGCTTCGGACGCGGTCTTTACGACTCGCCAGACACACTGAATCAGTACACGAAGAACATCATCCAACTCTACAAAGAGGGTGACGAGCAGTCGTTCGTCAAAAAGCAGTGCATGCACTGCATCGACCCGGCATGTGTCGGCGCCTGCATGCTCGGCGCGCTGGAAAAAGGGAAATTCGGCGTCGTCTCTTATGACGTCAGCAAATGCGTTGGCTGCCGCTATTGTGAGACCGTCTGCCCGTTCAACGTCCCGAAATTCGAGTGGGCCAAAGCCGCGCCGAAGATCGTCAAGTGCGAGCTCTGTAAGGACCGCCTGGCCGAAGGGAAAGAGCCGGCCTGTACCGAAGTTTGTCCGCGCAAGGCCGTGATCTTCGGCACCTACGCCGACCTGCTCGACGAAGCGCATCGCCGTCTATCAAACGACACCGCAAAGAAGTATGTCCCCAAGGTTTATGGCGAGCACGAGCTGGGCGGGACACAGGTGCTTTACCTATCCGACATCGAGTTCGAGAAGCTCGGCTTCCGCTTCAAACAGGAAGAGTCTGTCCCGCACCTGCAGCAGTCGGTCAGTCACGGCATCTATAAGGGTTTTGTCGGTCCGATCGCTCTTTATGGGCTGCTGGGCGCAGTCCTGTTCCGCAATCGCGGCAAGTCCGACGAGAAGGAGAGCTGATGCACACGCAAGCACAACCGATTGGCGGTCCGCTCTTCACGCGCGGCTACAAGGTTCTTCTCGCGCTGGCAGGCATCGGCGTGGCGCTGATGATCTGGCGCTTTGCAGTCGGACTCGGCGTCTCCACCGGACTGAACGACGGATATCCCTTGGGCATCTGGATCGCGCTGGACGTCGTGACCGGAACCGCGCTCGCCTGCGGTGGTTATGCCGTCGCACTCGTCGTTTACATCTTCAACAAAGGGAATTATCACCCGCTCATCCGGCCGGCCATCCTCACGAGCGCATTGGGCTACACGATTGCCGGTGCGTCGGT
>DATAMS010000295.1:0-10258 GCA_036260495.1 Thermoanaerobaculia bacterium | reverse complement strand
CCATGACGAGATAGGCGAAGATCGCGACGCCGAGGACGACGGCGAGCATCTCGAACGGCGTGAAGATCAGATCGAGCGGATGGCCGAGCGGATACGAGAAGAAGACGAGCAAGGGCGTGACGAAAAGCGCGATCTGCACGCTCGACTGCATCGAGATGTTGAGCGCCGTGTCCATCTGATTGCGCACGGCCAGCATCACGGCCGTGGAGTGCTCGGCCGCGTTTCCGACGATGGCCAGAACGACGAAGCCGAGGAAGACTTCGTTCATCCCCCACGCTTTTCCCGCTTCGCCAACCGCTGCTACGAGTCCCTCGGCCACGAAGCTCATGAGCACACTGGCGAAGAGCAGCAATCCAACAGCCTTCTTGATCGTCCAGACATCCTCATCCGCCATCTCCGGCGGCGCCGTCACGGCACTCAATTGCTCCTTATGCGTTTTGAATGCGAAGACGAGCCCGAGGATGTAGACGACGATCAGGATGATGGCGGTGCCGATCGATACCGAATGAATGAGCTGCGGCTCATGCGCGGAATGTACCGATCGAAAAAAGAGTGCGGGCACGAGGAACGACGCAACGGCCAGGATGAGCTGCCCAGCCTGCGATTCGGCGGCGAGCGCGTTGAACTTCAGCGTGCGATGCTTCCAACCACCGGCCAGCATCGAGAGTCCCGCCACGAACAGCAGGTTGCCGACGATCGATCCGGCGAACGACGCGCGTACGACGTTCGGCAGGCCCGCGCGGATCGCGAAAATGGCGATGACCATTTCCGCGAAGTTGCCGAAGGTGGCGTTGAAGAGCGCGCCGTACGTCGAGCCCATCCGATGCGCGAGCTGCTCGGTGCTGATGCCGATCCACGCGGCCAGCGGCAACACCGCCGCGCAGGCAAAGACGAACTCCCACACCAGGCTGCCATGCATGAACTGCAATGCGATGGCGACCGGGATCGTGGCGTAGAGGAGCCAACTGACGACGCGCTTCATGTGTTTCGTAACTCTATCCCGGGTGTCGGGAGTCGGGTGTCGGGTGTCGGGTGTCGGGTGTGGGGTGTCGGGTGTGGGGTGTCGGGTGTGGGAGCTCGGACCTTGCGAATCGACGATCTGATAAGACTTCAGATTCCCTACTCCGACACCCGACCCCCGACTCCCGATAAACTCGCACAATGATCCGGACTGAGTCCAACGACCACATCACCACCATCACGCTGAACCGTCCCGAAAAGCTGAACGCATTCAGCGGGACGATGCGCGAGGATTTGCTCGCCGCACTGCGCGCGGCGGACGCTGATCCGGCCTGCCGCGTGGTCGTGATCACCGGCGCGGGACGGGCGTTCTGCGCTGGCGGCGACGTCGAATACATGTCCGGATTGCAGAAGGCCGGCGATGTCGAGCGCTTTCGCAAGCTGCTCGATGCCGGACGCGATGTCGTGACGCAGATCGCGGAGATGGCGAAGCCGGTCATCGCTAGCGTGAACGGAATCGCCGCCGGCGCGGGATGCAATCTGGCGCTGGCATGCGATTACCGGATCGCCTCCGACGCGGCAAAGTTTGGCGAGACATTCGTGAAGATCGGCATCCATCCCGATTGGGGCGGGACCTGGTTTCTGCCGCGCATGATCGGGACTGGACGAGCGCTGGAAATGATGATGACGGGACGCATGATCGATGCATCCGAGGCGTTAGCGATTGGAATGGTAGAGCGCGTCGTAGCGGCGGATTCGCTCGCGGACGAGACCACGAAACTTGCGCGGACCATCGCGCAGGGCCCTCCGCTGGCGACCGCCGGCATCAAGCGAGCGCTGGCGGCGTCGCGAACGAATGCGCTGCGCGCGCAAGTCGAATTGGAGAGTGAGCATCAGATCGAGGCGTTCCGTTCGCGCGATGCGGCCGAGGGGATGGCGGCGTTTTTCGAGAAGCGGCCGGCGAAGTTCGAGGGGAAGTGACGTAGGTCGGACTCTGTAGTCCGACGCTGTCAAAGGTGAACGTAGATCGGACTCTCTCGTCCGACCGATCTGTCGGACTGGAGAGTCCGACCTACGTAAAGCAAACCGCGATCTGACATCGCGCTTCTTTCTAGCTCGCGCTGCGGGCGATGACCAACGTCTGATCGTCCTTCTGCGGAGCTTCGCCGACGTAGGCGTCGACGGCGGCGGCGATTGCGTCGCGCAGGCCGACTGCGGTGTTGCCGGCGGAGCTCACGAGCAACTCCTCGAACGACTCGTTTCCCCATTCGTCGCCGGCAACGTTCTCGGCTTCGTTGATGCCGTCGCTGTAGAGCACCACCGCGGAACCGGCAGCGAAGGGACGCGTTTGCGTCATGTACTTTGAGGTGCCAAGGATGCCGATGGGGAGGCCGTGCGAGCGCAATTGCTCCATGTGACCGGCGGTCAGCACGTAACAGGGATTGTGGCCCGCATTGACGAACTGGATCGTCTCCGCTTCCGGGTCGATCGTGACCATGATCATGGTGATGAACTTGTTTTCGGCGGACCAACTGTGGATATGGCGATTGAGCTCCGTTGCGATATCTCCAAGCTCGCGCCCTTCGGCAAAGAGAAGCTGCACGGCGGCGTGAAACGCGGAGACGAGCAGCGCCGCAGGCATCGATTTGCCGGAGACATCGGCGACGATCGTGGTCAGCGTTCCTTCGCGCTGAAAGAACGCGTGATAGTCGCCGCCGACTTGTTTGGCGGGACGCGACAGCGCGGCCAGCTCGATGCCTTCGATCGTCGGAATCGACTTCGGAAGAATGTCGCTCTGGATCGTCGCGGCGAGATCGAGCTCGCGCTGCATGGCCTGCTTCTCCAGCGCTTCTTTGTGCAGGCGGGCGTTTTCGAGAGCGATGGCAACCTGGTTCGCGAAGAGCGACAGGAGCCGCAGTTCGTTCGCTTCGAATGCGCCGACGTCGCCTTCGCGCGTTTCGCGATCGCCTGCGGCAAGGACGCCGATCACCTCGTTGTTGCCTTTGATCGGCACGGCAACCGTCGCGATGCAGCCTGGGAAAATGCACTCGGAGGCATCTTCGAATGTCAGCGCTTCACCGGCGGCGACGACACGGTCGGTGATCTCGTCGTCGAGAAAATCGGAGCGCGTGTCGCCGAACGAGCGATAGACCTTGAACTTGGCGCCGTCGCGAAGAAACAGCGCCGCGCGGCGGGCGTTGATGAGCGAGATCATCCGGAAGAGAATCTCGTCCGCCAGCGCGTCGATGTTGAGCGTGCCGGCGATGGAGAGGCCGATGTCATACAGCGACTCCAGCTCCCAGAGCCGGTACTTGAGTTGAAAATCGCCCTCGCGCATCTCCTGCGCGAGACGATGATTGTTCAATACCGAACCGGCGAACGCACCGGCGGCGTGCAGGATCTGCAGGTCTTCTTCCGACGCCGCGTCGCCGTTGAGGGCAACGATACCGAAGTGATCGCGGATCGTGCGGATCGGTATGAGATGGACCGGCTCGGGATCGAGCAGCGGATTCGCGGACTCGGACTCACCTTCGAGAACGTCAGGAGCCGTGCATGCGTCCGACTTCGCCGCAAGCCGCAGCGACGGTCCGCGCACATCGCGCAGATAGACGGCGCTGACGTCGTAGGGAGTGTGTTTGGCGAACGCGTCGAAGATCAGCGATCCGTGCGATGAAAGGGCAGCCCGCTCGAGTTGTTGCAGATCCTGCAGAAACTCTGCGAACTGGTTGGCGAGGGGTGACATGCGGGTGACGGAAGAATAGCAGTTGAATCGGAGGGTTGCTAAGTTGCTGGGTTGCTTCGTTGCTGAGGAGAACTACCGAGCAACGCAGCAACCAAGGAACTCAGCAACCATCCTCACAACCCCAGCTCCTTGAGCGCCGTCTCCTCGCTGTCGAAGATCTTCGCGTAATTCGCAAGGCCCATGATCTGGAAGGTCTTGTGAATGACGGGAGTGAGGCAGCAGAAGGCGATGCTGCCGCCTTTGTCGATCATCTTCTCGATGATCTCGATGAGGATGCTGATGCCGATGGAGTTGACGATTTTCGTATCGCGAAGGTTGAGGAGGAGGGTGCGCACGTTGTCGTCCATCAACTCGTAGGCGCGGTTGGCGATCTCTTCGCCGCCCACGTTGTTGATGTAGCCCTTCGTGTAGAGCACTGCCCCGTTCGCCCTGCGGTCGACGGCGACTCTGAGCTCTTCAGTCATGATTCTTTCTTCTCGTATTTGACCATGTGGATTGTGGTTCCCCCACCGGAGGAGGTGGAGATGCTGACCTCGTCCATGTGTGCTTCGATCAGTTGCAATCCTCGTCCGCGTTTGTGAGTCGCGCCAACAGCGGGCCGGCGCGAACGGGCCTCGTCAGGATCGAATCCGCGACCGTGATCGGTGATCCAGACATCGATCCTGCTGCCGTCGCCCTGGGAGGTACCGACGAATCTTAAGTAGATGCGGTTGTCTTCGCAACCGGAATGCTCGCGAGCGTTGATGCAGGCCTCGATGATCGCATGAGTCATCTCATCGATTTTCTCGGAGCTCATGCCGAGCTCGCGGGCGAGGTTTCCGGCCGCACGGGCGGCAGCGATCTCGATATCCGCGACCATCGGAAGGGTCAGCTCCATCTGCCGCTCGGCGGTTGAGGTCATTTCACGGGGATCCTGTCGGATGTCTTCAAAAGGAGAGGAAGAGTGCGGCCGCGGACTTGATCCAGTCGGGGATGCCGCCCAACTGGTTGATCGCGAGAAGAGCGAAGGTGTTGACCGCCAGCAGCATGGGAAGCGCGTACTGAACGGAGATGGCGTTGCTGCGGGTTTCGGCGATGCTTTTCATGGTGTCCCCCCTCAAGTGTCGGGACCACCCCTGAGCAACGCGACTGCCACGCCCCTTTTGCCTGCTCCACTCTCTCTAAGCCTCTGATGCCGCAAAGTTTACACGAGAAATTGAGTGAGATGTGACGAAGTGCGCCAATGGGTCAAATTGCCACAGCGGCAATGTTTCAAAGAGTGATGCCGCGCTAACAATTAGCATAATAAGCATGTTATCAGTGAATGTCCCAAGATGCCACATGCGCCCTTAATTGGGACAATGCCTCCCGCATCCGATAAAGAGTCTTCCGATCGACCCCCAGGATTCGCGCCGCTTTCGACACGTTTCCCTTCGTATGAGTCAGCACCCGGACCACATAACGGCGCTGCAAATCGTCCAATGAGGGAAAGTCGGTCATGAGTTCCACGCCGCCAGAACCGGCCACCGGCTCGGGCAGCGCCAGGTCCCCGGGATCGATCACCGGATCGGTCGTCAGCGCTAGAGAGCCCTCGATCAGGTTCTCCAGCTCCCGCACGTTGCCCGGAAACGGATAGCGCATCAGTTGCTGCAGCGCTTCCTGCGTGATCCGAACGTCGTGCAACCCTTCGCGCTTGCCGTACTTGTCGAGGAAGAAGCGCACGAGTTTCGGAATGTCTTCCTTCCGGTCGCGAAGCGGCGGCAGGACGATCTCGACGACCTTGAGCCGATAGTAAAGATCCTGCCGGAACTCGGTCTTCTCGATCATCTGCTCGAGATCGCGGTGCGTCGCCGACAGGATGCGAACATCGATGGGGATGCGACGGCGCCCGCCGAGCTTCTCCACCTCGCGCTCCTGCAGCACGCGCAAAAGTTTGGCCTGCAGTGCCAGCGGAATGTCGCCGACTTCGTCGAGAAAAATGGTTCCGCCCTTGGCCAGCTCGAACTTGCCCGGACGCGCATCGACGCCTGTTGCCACGCCGCGCTCGATTCCGAAAAGCTCCGACTCGAGCAACGTTTCCGGCAGCGCGGCGCAGTTGATGGCCACGAACGGGCCGTCTCGTCGCGACGAGTTGCCGTGGATGAGCCGCGCCACCATCTCTTTGCCGGTGCCTGACTCGCCGCGAATCAACACGCTGGCCCGCGAGTCCGCCACGCGGGCGACGAGATCGATGACGCGCTGCATTTTCGGCGAATCGCCGATCATCAACCGGTCGTTGTAGTCGCGCAACATGCGCTGCTTGAGGTTGCGGTTCTCGTCTTCGAGCGTCTCCCGCAGAACCGAGAGCTTGTGAAAGTTCCGGGCGTTGTCGATGGCCGCGCCGCCGATGGCCGCGAGCGAGGCCAGGAAGCGGAGATCATCCTCGACGAAGCTGCCGCTCTTGGCGCCGCGCTCTTCTTTTCCGCCGACGCCGATCATGCCGATGATCGTCTCGCCGGAGATCATCGGAGCGAGCAGCAGGTCTTTGCCCGTGCCGCCGAGGAACTTGGAGACGGTGACGGACATCGGCTCGCGCGAGGCCAGAACTTGCTTGACCGGAGGCTCGGCCAGCATCGCGTTCGCCGGCGTGGGGATCTCCAGCTCGAATGTGAAGATCTGCTGAACGTTGAGTTTTTCATCGAGAGAGAAGACGAAGCCGGCCATGGCATCGAGCACAGCCACGGCCCTGTGCATCAACTCTTCGATCAACTCCCCCTCGGGACGCAGGGTATTCAGCGCACGCCCGACGTCATAAAGCGCCTCGAGTTGGAGGAGCTTGCGGCGAAGTTCGAAGTTTGATTGCTGGGCCATGTGTTTGCGGTTACTGGGTTGCTGAGTTACTCGGTTGCCAGGTTGCCAAGCTGCCCGGTCTCGGGGTCGCGCGGTCCCGGAGTTGATCCTTGAATGTTCAGCCCCTTAGGCAACCCAGTAACCAAACATCAATCCCTTCCCACCGCTTTCCTGCACTCACCCAGCAGGAAATCGCAGTTCCAGCTCGCGTAGAACGCCGGGTCCATTGCATAGATTCTTACGAACAACGGGGCCGCTTCGTCGAATCGACCGCGTTTCATTTCCGTTCGCGCCAGAAAGTAGATTGCCCGGATTGTCTGTGGATCGACTTCATTCTTCTCGACGATGCCGCGAAATCCCGCCTCGGCTTCCGCGAACGCGCGGCGCTGGTAGGCGCAAAGGGCTTTCGCGTATTCGTCGGCGCCGCCGCAGGTGGATGGCGGTTTCGCATTGGCGCTTGTGGCCATCGCGACGATCAGTAAGAGAGCAAAGCGCACGGTGGTTAGTTTAGAACCATTTCACGCGGAGACGCGGAGAACGCCGGGATTCCACTCCGCGGTCTCCGCGGCTCCGCGTGAACCCGTCTCCCTTTCGAAATACACTCCAATGATGAACCTCGGCATCATCGGCAGCGGCCGCGCGGCCTGGGCCTTCGCTGAAACCTGGCGCCGCATGGGCTGGCCGGTCATCGGAGTCGCTAGCCGCGGAAACGACACGCTGGTTGGCCCGCGACGCTCGATCGAAGAGCTGGCGGCAATGAGCGACATCCTCCTCGTCGCCGTTAGCGATCGCGCCATCGAAGAAGTGATCGCCACGATTCCGGAGACGAAGGCCATCATCGTCCATCCCAGCGGCGCGCTGCTCGCGTTCCGAGGAGGGTTCTCGCTCCATCCGCTGAAGTCGTTGCCGCCGGTTGGAGAACCTTCTGATTTGGAAGGGACGCTTCTCGTTTTCGAAGGTTCGCATCGCGATGTCGCGCAGCGGATCGCCAGCGCGGCGGGAGCCCGCTTCGCCGAAATCACAGCAGAAGCGAAAACGCGTTACCACGCCGCCGCGGTCTTCGGATCGAACTACGTCGCGGCGCTCCTCGACATCGCCGAAGATTTGATCGGCCTCGATGACGTTCGCGAGGATCTGGCCGCGCTCGCCCGCTCCGCGATCGACAACTGGCTCACGCACACGGACGAGCAGCGCTTCACCGGACCCGCCGCGCGCGGAGACGAAGCAATCATGAATCGTCACGCTGCCGCGCTGGCCGGGCAACCCGGCCTCGCGGAGCTCTACCGCCTCCTCGCCGCGCGCATTGTTGCGGCTGCAAAGTAGCGGGTGCTACCATCGATCCCCTTTCGATGGGAGCCTCGCCCGGATGGTCTTCTTCAACTACGCAACGATGCAGATGGCGGCGAAGATCGTTTATTACGGTCCGGGCCTCTGTGGGAAGACGACCAACCTGCACCACATCTACGCCAAGACCTCGCCGCAGAGCCGCGGCGAGATGGTGAGCCTGGAAACGGAAACCGACCGCACGCTCTTCTTCGACCTGCTGCCGATCGACGTCGGCGTCATCGGCGGATTCAAGACGCGCCTGCAGCTCTACACGATCCCCGGCCAGGTCTTCTACAACACGACGCGCAAGCTCGTTCTCAAAGGCGTCGACGGCCTCGTGTTCGTCGCCGACTCGCAGATGGCGATGCTCGATGCGAACCTCGAGAGTTTCAAGAACCTCCGCGAAAACCTCGGCGAGATCGGCCTCTCCATCGACGAGATCCCGCTCGTTCTTCAGCTCAACAAGCGCGACCTTCCCAACATCGCGCCGGCCGAGCAGGTCGTCGATGTCATCGATCCGGAGCGAAAGTTCGATTTTGTCGAAGCCGTGGCGTCCCGCGGCGACGGCGTTTTCGAGACGCTGAAGGTGATCTCGAAACTTACGCTGCGAACATTGCGGCGGCGCATGACCGGCGAAGAGCCCGCACGTCCGCCATCGCGTCGCCCGGTCGCCGACGTTTCGAGCTTTCGCGTTCGGGAAGAGCCGGTCAGCAGCGAAGAAAGCGCTGCGGAAACGGCGCAGGCACCAGTCACGAAGAAGATCGACACTGCGCCGATCCCCGCGTTCGGAGCGATCGCTCCGGCAGTCGAATCGCCAACCGCGCCAATCGAGTCCACTGCAACGCAAACTGTTGACGTCATCGAGCCGATCGAAGAAATCTCCGTCGCTGACGAGATCCTCAACGAGCTCGCGGGCATCGAAGAGACGTCCATCCCCGACGTACTCCCCGAACCGCCGCCGCCCATCATCGCGGCGCCCGTCGTTCGCGAGCCCTTGCCTGTCGCTCCCGAGCCCGACATCGATTTTGGCCAGAGCGAACGGCCGGGCAAAGCGGCGCCCGAAGTCAAACACGTCAAGGTCCGCTCCTCGGTCGACATCATGGCCGAGCTCGAATCGCTGCGGAAGCGCGCCACGCAGTCGGCTCCGAAGCAGCCGGCGAAGAAGGAGACCTCGCCGCTCGACGCGCTGCGAAACCCGCCGAAACCGAAGCGCGACGTCCATCGCACAATCACGCTGCCGACGCCTCCCGGCACCCTGCCGAAGTCGAAGCGTTTGCGCATTGCGGTATCCTTTGAGAATGATTCAGGCATCGTTCAGTCGCAGGAAGAGTCGATCGACCTCGGCGAGACGAACGATGTGCAGTCGCTGTCGGTCAATCTGAAATTCGAAGATCTCTAACGGGTGGGAGGGTGTTGCGATGACGATGAGCCGGACGGTCGTACTGCTGTTGGCCCTATCCACTTTCGCTTGTGCCACCGCACCCGTTGGGCCGAAGCCGGCGCCGAAGTTGTCGAGCAAGCCGGCCGCGCCACCGTCCGCTGCGAGACTGCAGACCGAGGAGTACCGGCGGGCGCTGGAGGCAGCGTATGGCGAGATCGTCGCGCGCGAAGGCAAGCCGGTCGCGCCTCCGAAGGTTGACGTCGAAGCCGTCGTCTCGATGCCGATTCCGGAGCACGAGACGATCCGCGGCGCGCTCCAGTACTTCACGACCGATCTCAAACCGAGCATCCAGGAATCGCTGATCCGATCGGCGAAGTACAAAAACCTCATCGACAAAGCGCTCGACGAGAACAAGCTGCCGCGCGGACTGGCGTACCTGCCGGTGATCGAAAGCGCGTACGTGCCGACGCTGACCTCGCGTGCCGGCGCGCACGGCATCTGGCAGTTCATGCCCGAGACCGCGCGCGAGTACGGACTGCGCGTCGATTGGTGGGTGGACGAGCGCGCCGATCCGGAACGCTCCACGCGCGCTGCCGCAACGTACCTTCGCGACCTCTATCGCCAGTTCAACGACTGGCCGCTCGCGCTTGCGGCGTACAACGCGGGGCCGGGCCGCATCCGCCGCGCGATGGAATCGACCGGCGCGTCCACGTTCTGGGAGCTGCTCGACGCCGAAGCCGTGCCGAAAGAGACGCGCGGCTACGTCCCCACGTTCTTCGCCACGCTGACGATCGCCAGCGATCCGAAGACATACGGATTCCGGCTTGGATCGCCTGCCGAGTTTGATCATCAGCAAGTCGAAGTCGAAGGCCCGCTCTCGCTTCGCTACCTGGCCGCGATTGCGAATGTTGATGAGCGGCTTTTGCGCGATCTGAATCCGGCGCTGCGGCAAGGCATCGTACCTCCCGGAAAAACGGCGCTGCATGTTCCGGCGAAAGTGGCCGCAACCGTCGCCGCGCGTGCAACGACGTTGAAGAACG
>DATAMS010000275.1:0-2434 GCA_036260495.1 Thermoanaerobaculia bacterium | reverse complement strand
GGTTGTAGCGCTTGCCGCCGCAGACGTCGCAGGTGACGTAGATGTCGGGGAGGAAGTGCATCTCGATCTTGATCTGGCCGTCGCCGCGGCACGCTTCGCAGCGGCCGCCTTTGACGTTGAACGAGAAGCGGCCCGGCCCGTAGCCGCGCATCCGGGCTTCGGGCGTTTGCGCCATCAGGTTGCGCATCTCCGTGAAGAGCTGCGTGTAGGTGGCGGGATTCGAGCGCGGCGTGCGGCCGATCGGCGATTGATCGATGTCGATGATCTTGTCGATCAGCTCCAGGCCGTCGATGCGATCGTGCTCGCCGGGCGTGTCGAGCGCGTCGAAGAAATGTCGCGACAGTGCTTTGTAGAGAATGTCGTTGACGAGCGTCGATTTGCCCGAGCCGCTCACGCCGGTGACGGCGATAAAGACGCCGAGCGGGATGGTGACGTCGAGGTTCTTGAGGTTGTTCTGGCGCGCGCCGCGGATGACGAGTTTGCCCTCACCGATCGGGCGCCGTTGCGCGGGCACTTCGATCGACGCTTCGCCGCGCAGGTACTTCGCCGTCAGCGACGACGGGAACGTCTTGATCTCCGCCAGCGTCCCCTCGGCTACCACTTCGCCGCCGTGCACGCCGGCGCGCGGGCCGAGGTCGATGATGTGATCGGCGGTCTCGATGGTTTCTTCGTCGTGCTCGACGACGATCACTGTGTTGCCGAGGTCGCGAAGCTCGAGGAGCGAGTCGATGAGCTTTCGGTTGTCGCGCTGATGCAGGCCGATCGATGGCTCGTCGAGAACGTAGAGAACGCCCATCAGCTTCGAGCCGATCTGCGTGGCCAGACGGATGCGCTGCCCTTCGCCTCCTGAGAGCGTGGCGGCGCTCCGGTCCAGCATCAGGTAGCCGACGCCGACGGCGTTGAGGAAGCCGAGGCGGTCGCGCACTTCTTTGAGGATCTTGCCGGCGATCTTCTCTTCGCGCGGCGTGAGGTCGATCGTGGAGAAAAACTTCTCGGCGTCTTTGAGTTGCAGACCGACCACCTCATCGATCGGCTGCCCTGCCACGGTCACCGCCAGCGCCTCGGGTTTCAGACGCCGGCCTTTGCAATCGGGACAATCCATCGGCGTCATGAATCGCTCGATCTCTTCGCGGATGTCGTCGTTGTCGGATTCTTTGTAGCGCCGCGTCAGCATCGGCACGAGACCTTCGTACGTTCCGCTGTATGAGTACGTGCTCTCGGCGCCGCTGAACTGGAACTTGATCTTCTCCTCGGAGCCCTGAAGGATGACGTTGCGCGCCTTCTCCGGCAGCGACTTCCACGGCACGTCGAGCTTGAATTTGTAGTGCTTCGCCAGCGTGTGAATCTGGCGAAGGCGCCAGTTTTCGGCACCCTCTTTCCATATGGAGATGGCGCCGTCTTCGATCGATTTCAACGTGTCGGGGATGATTTTCTTTTCGTCGACTTCCAACAAAACGCCAAGTCCCGAGCAGCGCGGGCACGCGCCGTACGGCGAGTTGAATGAGAAAAGCCGCGGCGTGATCTCGCCGATGGAGACGCCGCAATCGGGGCAGGCGTAACTCTGCGAGAGGAGCTCTTCGCGATTGCCTTCCTGATAAAGAATCTTGACGAGACCCTTCGTCACGCGCGTGGCGGTTTCGAGCGAATCGGCGAGGCGCTGCTCGATTCCTTCTTTGACGACGAGACGGTCGATGACGATGTCGATGGTGTGCTTCTTCTGCTTGTCGAGCAAGGGCGGATCGGCGAGCTCGATCATCGTGCCGTTGACGACGGCGCGCGTGAAACCTTCCTTCACCATCTGCATCATCTGTTTGCGGTATTCGCCCTTCTTGCCGCGGATGTAGGGCGCGAGGATGGTGAACTTCGTGCCGGCCTTGAGCGTCATCAGGCGATCGACCATCTGCTGGATCGTCTGCGCGCGAATCTCTTTCCCGCAGCTCGTGCAGTGCGGCACGCCGACGGACGCGTAGAGAAGGCGGAGGTAGTCGTAGATCTCGGTGACCGTACCGACGGTCGAGCGCGGATTGCGCGAGGTCGTACGTTGCTCGATCGAGATCGCGGGCGAGAGCCCTTCGATGGAGTCGACGTCGGGCTTCTCCATCTGCTCGAGGAACTGCCGGGCGTAGGCGCTGAGTGATTCGACGTACCGGCGCTGGCCTTCAGCAAAAATTGTGTCGAACGCGAGCGATGATTTGCCCGATCCGGACACGCCGGTGATGACGACGAACTTGTTGCGAGGAACGACGACGTCGATGTTTTTGAGGTTGTGCTCGCGGGCACCGCGGATGACGATGGATTCCATAGGGTCGGATCAACTCTAACTCCGCTGCGGCAACCACTCTTCCCACGCTACGTGGGGTAGAGAATTTGACAAATGGTTGTTCCTTCGCGTTCTTCGCGGCTTCGCGTGATCTTTTTCTCACGCGAAGACGCG
>DATAMS010000254.1:0-4199 GCA_036260495.1 Thermoanaerobaculia bacterium | reverse complement strand
GAAGCTCTCGAACTGCGCGGCCAGCACGAGGTAGATCAGGATCGCCGAGAGGAAGAAGACGCCGAGGAAGCGGCTGCCTTCGATGCGCAACTGGCGCGATTCACCGGCGTAATCGAGCGTGTAGCCGCGCGGCAGAATCTTGTGCGCTTCGTCCTCGAGGTACGTCAATGCCGTGTCGAGCGAGACGCCGGGCGGGATGGCGCCCTGCACGTGGACGGCGTTGAGTTGCTGGAAGCGCTTCAGCTCGCGCGGTTCAGTCGTCGACTCCAGCGTCGCGAACGTGGAAAGCGGAACGAGCTTGCCACCAGCGCCGCTGATGTACATCTGCGAGAGCTGATCGGGCGTGAGCCGGCCGCTTCGTTTGATCTGCGGGATCACTTTGTAGCTGCGGCCCTGAATGCTGAACCGGTTGACGAAGTTGCCGCCGAGGAGGACGGAGAGGTCGCGGCCGGCCTGGGAGAGATCGACACCCTGCGAGCGGAGTTTGTCGCGATTGAAGACGACGCGCGTTTGCGGTTGATCGAACTTCAGATCGGTGTCGGCGTACATGAACTTGCCGCTCGTGAACGCCTTCGCCATCAGTTGATTCGCGAAATCGGCGATGCGCGCCGGCTCTTCCGACGACACGATCACGAGGTCGACCGGGAAACCGCCGCCGTTTCCCGGCAGCGACGGCGGCACGAGCTGAATGACGCGGATGCCTGGAATGTTCGCTGATTTTGCGGCGGCCTCCTGCTGAATTTCCGGGATGCCACGGTGTCGTTCTTTGTACGGCTTGACGACCAGACCGCCAAATCCGCCGGTGGGGAAAATGACCTGGAACGTGGCCACTTTCTCAGGAATCGAGCGGTACACCTTCTCGACTTCGCCAGCGAACAACCGTGTCTGCTCGATCGTGTTGTTGGCCGAGGCCTGAAGAATCGCGAAGAGGAAACTCTGGTCCTCCGCCGGCGCCAATTCTTTCTGCGAGAACATGTAGAACGGAAAGATCAGCAGGACGACGATGATCCAGAGCGTGATCACGACGGGGCGGAAGTTGAGCGTGCCGGTCAGCAGGCGCGTGTAGAAGCCGCGGAGTCTGTCGAAGTGCCGGTTGATCATTCCGGCGAAGCCTTTTTCTGTGTCGCCGGCGCGCAGCAGCTTCGATCCCATCATCGGCGACAACGTCAGCGCCACGATGCCGGAGATGAGCACTGCGCCGGCCAGCGTGAACGCGAACTCGCGGAAGAGCGATCCCGTCAATCCGCCTTGCAGCGCCACGGGTGTGTAGACCGAGGCGAGGGTGATGGTCATGGCGATGATCGGCGCGACCAGCTCGCGCGCGGCGTCGAGCGCGGCCTGCACCGGCGTCTTGCCCATGTGCAAATGACGCTCGATGTTCTCGACCATGACGATGGCGTCGTCGACGACGAGACCGACTGACAAGACCACAGCGAGCAACGTCAGCAGGTTGATGGTGAACCCGAACGCCAGCATCAGCGCGACGGCGCCGACGAGCGAGATCGGAATGGCGATGACCGGGATGATCAGGCCGCGCGCGGATCCGAGGAAAAGGAAGATCACGAAGATGACGATGAGCAGCGTCTCCGTGAGGGTCTTCAGCACCTCGTCGATCGCTTCCTGAATGTATGCCGAGGAGTCGTATGGCACGCCGGCTTTCATCCCGGCGGGGAGTTGGGCCTGAATCTCCGGGAGGGTCTCGCGCACCTGCTTCATCACGTCCAGCGTGTTGGCGGTGGGGAGAACGTAGATGCCGATGAACACCGCGGTCTGACCGTTGAAGCGCACCTCGGAGTCGTAGTTTTCGGCGCCGAGGACGACGTCGGCGATGTCGCCGAGGCGGACGATCGTGCCCTTGTCTTCCTTCACGACGAGCTTCTTGAAATCGTCGGCAGTCTGCAGATTCGTATTCGCGACGAGGTTGACCGAGGTCATCGATCCCTTGGTCTGCCCGAGCGCGGAAAGGTAGTTGTTCGCCGCCAGCGCGCTGTTCACTTGCGATGGTGAGATGCCCAGCGAAGCCATCTTGGCTGGATCGAGCCAGACGCGCATCGCGAAGGTGCGGTCGCCGAAGATCTGCGCTTTCTGCACGCCGCTGATCGCCGAGAGCTTGGGCTGCACGACGCGGACGAGGTAGTCGGTAATTTGATTCTGGTCGAGGTCGGGCGATGAGAAGCCGAGGTAGGCGGCGGCAAACTGCGAGTCGACCGTCTGCAAATCAATGATCGGTGCCTCGGCTTCCGGCGGCAACTGATTGCGCACCTGCGCGACCTTCGCCTGAATCTGCGTCAGCGCGGCGTTGGTGTCGAAGTTGAGCTTGAGGTGAACGGTGATCGTGCTGACGCCCTGCGCGCTCGACGATTCGAGGTAGTCGATGCCGTCGGCGCCGGCGATGGAGCGCTCGAGCGGGCCGGTAATGAATCCGCGCACGAGGTCGGCGTTGGCGCCGACATACGCGGTCGTGACGACGACGTTGGCCATGTCGCTGCGCGGAAACTGCCGCACCGAGAGCGATCGGATCGCCTGCAATCCAGCGATCAGAATCACCAGATTGACGACGATCGCCAGAACAGGGCGCTTGATGAAGAGGTCGGTGAGTTTCATGTGTGGTTACTGGTTCCTGGTTGCTGGGTTGCCAAGTTGCCGGGTTGCCGGGTTGCCTTCGCAAGATCAAGTGGCAACTCGGCAACCTGACGACCTGGCAACCCGGAAACCAAGCATCCTCTAACTATTCCCCGGCTTCGGATTCTCGCTCGCTCCCGGTTGGATCTTGTTATTCACGGTCACGGCCGCTCCGGGCCGCAGTTTGAATACTCCTGAGGTGACGACTTCTTCGCCGGGCTTGACGCCGGTGAGAACGGCCACGAGGTCGCCGCGCGCGGGACCGAGCTTCACGAATTGCTGGCGCACGCCGCGGAAGGTCTTGCCATCCGGACCTTTCACATCGTCGACGATGAAGACGGAGTCGCCGAAGGGCGCGTAACTGACCGCCGAAGTCGGAAGCGCAATCACGGGCGTTCGTTCGCCTTGCGCCAGTTGCGCTTCGACGTACATGCCCGGCCGCAGCCTGCGCGAGGCGTTATCGAAAACGGCTTGCACCTGAATGTTGCGCGTGTCTTCGTTGACGACGGCGTCGAACGCGTTGATCCTGCCCGTCTCGGTGCCCGGGAAGGAGTCGGACGTGACGCTGATGGAACCGCCGGTGTGCAGCAAGCCGATCTGGCCCTGCGGAACGCTGAAGTTGACGTAGACCGGTTGCAGCGCCTGCAGCGAAACGATCGGCGTGCCGCTGCCGAGCGACTGTCCGTCGTTGACCTGGCGGATGCCGAGGACGCCGGCGAAAGGCGCGCGAATGGTCTTGCGCTCGATCGTTGCCCGAATCTCATTGATCGCCGCCTCGGCTTGCGTGAACGCCGCCGCGGCCTGATCGAGTGTCTCCTTCGGCACGATTCCGGCGGCTTGCAGACTGCGGCTCCGCGCAAGCTGCACGCGCGCCAGGTCACGCTGCGATTCCGCCGACGCGAGCTGCGCACGTTCCTGCTTCGTGTCCTGCCGCAGCAGAACGTCGCCCTTCCCGACCGTCCGACCGGAGTCGAACGAGATCTGATCGACGACGCCGGGAAGATCGGCAGCCAGCGTGACGCCGTTGACTGCAGCGACGGTCCCGATGGCCGATATGGTGGTGTCCCACGTTTCCTGTTTCGCCACAGTCGTCGTCACCGACTCGGGCGGCGGCGTGTACGACTGCGACATCGCCTTTTTGATCTGGAGGTATTTGTAGCCGCCGATGGCTGCCACGAAGGCAATCACCACGACGAGCATCACGATCATCCGTTTCGCCATACGACTGATTTCCTCAACTCGTAACCGGCGAGCGGGCCGGTCCGTTACGGCGGGAAAGAATACAACGGGGGTCACCGTCAATTGAAAAAGAACGGTGCCGAGGAGTGCGGACGTCTCGTCCGCGGCCGTTGGGCGTCCCGCCCGGCGGTGGTTTTCCGGAGGTTCGACAATCGAGTTTCCTCTCGGGGGTTGGGCTTACCACGCCGAGGCGAGACGCCTCGCCGCCGCGAGCGAGACGCTCGCACTCCTTCGTGCGACCGATGGGGCAGTCTCTACCAGCGGTAGTGTCCGATGATCGTGTAGGCGAATAGGACGTCTTCCTTCTGCGCGCCGTTGCCGATGTTGTGAATCATCAA
>DATAMS010000252.1:0-6408 GCA_036260495.1 Thermoanaerobaculia bacterium | reverse complement strand
AAAAGAAGATGCCGAGCGCGTGCAGCAACTCCTCATCGCCTACCCCGAGCTGGCCCGCGCCTACGCGACTCCATTCCCACCCGACGACATCCACCCCGGCGATTCGGATTACCTCGCCAACGACGTCATCGACCGCCAATGGAATGCATTCCGCGCCAGCAACGGCAACAACACAGCGAACGACCGCAGCGCGGCGATCGCCGGCAGCGCAGCGAACGACACCCACACCGGCAACGGCAACAGCGCGGCGAACCACGGCCGCACAGGCAACGGCACAGGCGCGGCAGACCGCGATCGCACCGCGAACGTCGCACCCGTCGCCGGTTCGAACCGCCGCGTGCTCCAGTTCTGGCACCGAGCCTCAGCGAGCATCGCCGCGATCGCCGCCACCGTCGCCATCGTCTTTGGCGCCATGCTGTGGCAAACGCGCGCCGAGCAACTACGCCCCCACGTCCTTCCCGAAGCCGCCATCCTCACGCCCGACGGCCGCCGCGGCGGAACAGAACAACCACAGGCCGCAATCACCCCGTCCGGCGACTCGCTCCTCCTGGTCGTCTCCCTGGCCGGCGCAACCGACTACGAAACCTACCGCCTCGAGCTGATCAACACCGATTCGCACAAACGCCTCTGGACCAGCGAGCCCCTCCCCGCAACGATCAGCAACAGCTTCAACGTGGAGATCCCATCGCGCGGGCTCCCGCCGGGAACGTACCAAGTGATCGCCTACGGCCTGCGCGGCAACGCGCACGAGCAGGTGGCGACGTACACGATGGGGGTTCGGCGCCGACCAGTTCCGTGAACAGGTCCAACCGGGCGTTCAGTCCGTCTGCTTTCACTAACGAGGTGCTCCACACTCGCGACTACGCGATCAACAGCGCCGACCGGGCATTCACGAGTCGCGCCTCCTTCGCGCGGCCGGGCTCAGGAAGCTCGCTCGCCGCGACATGCACGATGAAGTCGTAGCGTGGCTGCGCCTCCGTGGAGATCGTTCCACGGAGCTCGAGCGCTGGAATGAGAGCGCTCATCGGCTCCGTGGGCGGAATCGTGAGATACCCGAAGCGCACGGACCGAACTTCAGCGCGTGCGTTATCGTCCGTGAGGTGTGTGAACAGAGGGCTCGACGAGAACCGCCGGAACAATTCCTCCAATGGAATCGTGGGCACGGACGAGATCGGAGCGACGGTGCGCCAGAAGAGGTAGCCACCGGCTGCGGCTCCGGTGTTGTGAACGCTCACCTTTGCCTTGGCTCCCGGCCCTAGGAGCGGGAAGCGGTCGATGGTGAAGACGTAGTTTACGTCGAGGGCGATGATCGTCGCGCGAGGCTCATCACCACGTCGCTTCGAAACGAGAAGCTCCCGCTCCGTTATCGTGATCACTTCCGCGTGTCCTTCGACCGGCAGAAACGGTTCGATCCAGGCTTGCGCGACTTTCCGCGCCTCATCCCAATCGAGGCGTCGCTCGGCGCATTCGCGGCCTTCGCCGTCGAGATCGAGACGCGAATAGCGAAAGGATTGCGTGGCCTGATAAAGCTCCAGCACCGCACGCTTGTCACGAGCGATCATCCACAGGCCGGCGTCCACCGCCTCGGATGAGATCTCCAAACGGCGAGCCAGCGTGATTGCTGATTCACGCGTCCATGTCTGATGCCTCACCGCAAACAACGGCACTTCCGCCGGCATCTTGAAGTCGGGTTCGGGAAATTGGATCGACAGCGCCATGATGTTCTCCTCAACAGGTCCCGCGAAGGTAGGCCAGAACGGTTGGATTCGCAGGGTCCGGACTCACAGTTCCAGCCCCCCACCAGTGGTCGTTATACGTATCCGTTCCGGCGGCATCTGCCCGAAGGTAGGCCCACCACGTCCCGGAATCCTCGGTGTCCTGACAGCAGCGTATCCACGCGTCGCGCACGCTCCATCCGCTGTTGAGATACTGCGCGAGGAGACGTCCGCGATCCGGCTCGTCGCCGGTCGTGGTGTGAAAACCTAAAATGATATGCAGTCCACGAAAAACCGGCCATCCCCACCGATCGAATACCCCGTCGCGCTCCAGAACGTTGCAGGCATCGAGGGCGATCCATTCGAGTTGGCGATTGCCCCAGCGGATCTCGCTTGGCTTTGCGACCGCGTCGTCTATCTTCACTCCGAAGAGAAACCCGTTCGGAGAACCGTGACCGGAAAAGAAGACGAAGTCGACGTTGTCTGCCCAGGTCGTATCCGTTCCCCCCGATGGTAATCCGACGCCGGACTCCTCAAAGTCCTGGTCCCAGGCAAGGTCGTCGCCCCAGTTGAATTGTCGTGTCGCGTTAAGCGTATTGTAGAAGCCTTCGGCCTGTGCTTTGGTGTTACTGAGGTCGGCCTGCAGACCGTTGTACTTCTGAACCCACTCGATTCCGATCGTACCCATGCCGAATCCCTCCAGTTGTTCAACCCTTTTAATAACTAAGGCAGTAGTGATTTCAATCCAGAGAGTCTGAGTATACTCCCACCATGAAACGATTGCTTCGATCAAACGGCGTAACGATCCCGCGCGTCTTCGTGGCGGCGCACTCGTCAGCGACACTAGGGATGTTGAGGTTAACTCTTACGCGGGTGGCCTTCCGGTCGTCGAATCAGGCAGAATGTCGGCTTCCAGTCCGTCAAAACAAGCAAGGAGACAAGCCGTGATGAAGACCATTGGTGTGGTTACTACCCTCTGCCTGCTCATATTTTCCTGCCAAGGGATGCTCCCGAATCATCCGGACACGGCGTCAGTATCCAGCCCGGCGACGGAACTCACCGTAACTTTCACCGGCATGGTCGTCTTCGTAATACCGACGGGCGGGGTGCAGCGTGCTGTCGTACTGCGGGTTCCCGGTCACAAGCAGCAGATCACCTTTCCCAAGTCGATGAAAACGGAAGTCGAAGCTATGTTCAAGAAAACAACCTGCGGCGGCGATTGCCCAGTCGACTTCGACGACGTTGCCTTCCAGATCGTGGACGCAAGTGGCAGCACACCCAATACTGCGTTCAACCCAATAAACGGGTTTTCCGGGTCTTCGCCGACGGTCACGAACCTTTCAGGAGTCCCTCTTCCAACTCCGGTCAAAGACACCTTCGATGCGGGAAACATCGAAAAGGACGTTTTTGACCCACCCAAGAAATCGACCCTCATCGGAGGGTTCTTCGCGCTTAACGGAGGCGATGGCAGGGTAACTTCTTTCAAATGTACAGCGCATTGGGACAATGACTTGAAAACCACCCGCAGCTTCGCACGGTTAGTCAGTGTTACCTTCAAACTGTTGCCAGGGTCAAGACTGCAAGCCAACAAGGATGGTGCAGGTTGGAAGGATCTGGTGACGCTGACCACTCTGCCGGGGCCATTGACGTTTTCCGTCGACAACAACCTAGGCGGAATGTCTCACTTTGATAACTACGCGCTCCTCAGCACGAAACGCGTGAATGGCCTAAAGGTCAAGCTCCCTGACGTGAACCGGGACGATCCAACCTGCAAGGAAAAGGGCGATGTGCCGGGCTGCTCGGACACTCAATGGCCATAGGAAATACGGGAAGAAGAGCAGAAAGAGACCGTCATGAAGGGTTGGCGTTGGCTGGGCATATTAGCTATCGGCCTGGGTTTGGCCATCATCACGGTCGTGGCGTGGCCGCGGCTTTCCGATCGACTCCACGCTCGCGCCCTCGATAGTGCCGCAGTGAGTGCCGCGTGGCGTCCGTTCGACGGACGTTTGCAGGACTTGCCCCATGTGCCCCGCCGGGCACAGCGTGGAGAGCACGGCGGAAGCAACCTGCGACTGCGGGCCGAAGCGTCGCGAGTTCTGCAGGATGGGTCCACAGCCTTCCTGCGCGGCCGAGCGCTGCTACTGATTGGGAATGCAGACGCGGCCGCGGAGGAGTTCGAACGCGCCAGCGCAAGCGGGGATGCGGCGGCATTTTCGGATCTGTCGGCCGCACGAGTCCAGGAGGCCAATCAATCGCGGACGGTCGAGCCTGCGCTAGCGGGATTGATCGCGGCACGGCGCGCCCTCTCCCTCTCGCCAGGTCTCCCCGCAGCACAGTTCAACCTCGCGCTGGCGTTGAATGGCATCGGCCTCACAAACGAGTCTGCTGAAGCGTTTGCGCAGTCGGCAGCTTTGGAACCCGGATCGGATTGGGCAATCGAGGCCCTCTCGCGGGCTCACGCCCTGACGGAGACAGCCAACGCGACGCCGAGTTGGAACTCTGCCGAGCGGCGCCTCAAGGCCACTAGCGAACCCCGGGAGCAGAGAGCAATCATCGCGTCGAACATCGCCGCGGCACGACGATATGCGGAGGGACCGTACCTCATCGAATGGGCTCTGGCTCGCGTCGCGGGACGACGCGAGGACGCACGAGCGGCCCTCTCGTACGCTCGTCTTGTCGCCACGGCGCTTCGTGACGTGACCGCTGACCATCTTGCCTTCGATGCGGTCTCCGCTATCGATCGTGCGGAAGCAGCCGGCGATGAAAACGCCATTCGACTCGCGCGCGCGCATCTTCTCTATCGCGACGGCCGAATGGCGCGGAAAGATCACGATGACACTCACGCCGGTCTGCTACTCGAGAACGCCGCAAGGGAGCTCGCCGCCGGAGGAAGCCCGCTGCAGTACGTTGCCCGCTATCACATCATCGGCGCGGACTACGAACAATCGCGCATCGACGACGCGCTGTCACGCCTATCGTTGCTCGACAAGAACGCTCTCCGTGCGCAGGGGTACGTCGCGCTCGTAGCGCAGCTAGGCTGGGCACACGGAATCTGCCTTCTTGTCCGCGGATCGTACGGTGAAGCCTTCGATGAATTCGATGAAGGCTATCGTCTGGCCACAATGGTCCACGACGATGACCTCGCCGCCACGCTCGACGGACTCGCAGCGCAGGCGCTCGAATACCTCGGCGATCATGAAGAAGTCTGGAAGCGCCGGGCTCGCGCACTGCGCCTCAATGCGCTGGTTCACAATGACGTGCGAAAGGCGGTCACACTTACCGCGGCTGCAAACCTGCAACTTGCCGCTCGAAACTGGGCCGCCGCCAACGCGCTACTCGACTATGCGCTTCCTCTCGCGGAGGCGGCGCGTGATTCGCTCGTGACCGGACAAATCCGTGCCGAGCGCAGCATCGCGCGTGAGGAATCGGGCGACCACGTTGGCGCAGCGCACGATCGCGATGCTGCGTCGAGAGCGGCGCGTAAAGTTGTAGCGCTGGAGGTGCGTGAACGACTGCTCGGATTCGTAAACATCGCCAAAGGAGTCGCGCAGCGGAGCGCTTCTCCGAGTGCGGCGATTGCCTATTTCGGCCGGACAATCGACCACCAGAAAAGATCGTCCCAATCGTCACTGCTGCCGCGCCTCTACTACGAACGCGCTCGCGCCCGCGCGGCGCTGGGCGACCACGCTGGCGAGAGGGATGACTTACGCGCGGGTCTCGATGTCATTGATTCTTGGGAGCGATCTATTGGTACGCCTGAGCAGCGCGCCGCGATTACCGTTTGGGGGGAAGCGATGCGGCGGGACCTGATCAGTGTTGATCTCGCGGGCGGGGACGTTGCTGCGGCGTTTGCTGTTTCTGACACACGGCCGGAGCCTTTGATTTCCCCTACTGCTCACTCCGCAGCAGTGAAACCGGATGTCCTTCGGAATCTTCGCGCCGCGCTTGCGTCGGATGCCGCCGTTGTCGAGCTCGTCAGAATACGCGAGAAGTTCATCGTATTCGTCGTACGCAATGGTGTTGCGACAGCGATTACGCTCCCTTCCCGTGCGTCACGAATTGCAGTCACAGCACGCGCGCTGCGCGACGCTGCAGACGATCATTTTCCCACTGCGGCGGCGGAGCTCTACACGATGGTCATCGCGCCGCTTCGGCATTACCTCGAGGGTGTACGGACGATCGCCTTCATCCCCGATCACGATCTCACCGGTCTTTCCTTGGGCAGTCTTCTTGATCGGGAGACGAACCGTTATCTTGGCGAAGATTTCATCATTGTCCATGCGCCGACAGCCGCTGCCGCGATCTCGATGTCGCGCGAGGCGCGCGTCAGGACCGGACAAAACGCGGTTGTGATTGGCGCGAATGAGTTCGACCGTGCGAAGCACCCGGAACTCGATCAGCTATTGAACGTTGCCGGCGAGGCTAAGGACATTGCCAGCGTTTGGCCAAGCGCTCTCATTCTCACTGGTGCGCAGGTGACATCCGAATCCTTGGAAAGGCAACTACCGCAAGCCGCCATCGTCCATTTCGCAGGCCATATCACCGGACATGGCGCAAATTCACGTCTAATAGCCGTTGGCAATGGTTTATCGGCGCGCGACGTTGCACGAATGAGATTCGACGCCACCCGCGTTGTGATCCTTGCCGCCTGTCGGAGTTCTGCAAATCACGACTCTCCAGTGCTGTATGCGGA
>DATAMS010000228.1:0-8922 GCA_036260495.1 Thermoanaerobaculia bacterium | reverse complement strand
CGCCGAAGCCGGCTAGCAGGCTTCGGCGCATGTGATGAAGCGGCTAACGTCCCCAGCTCAGCGGCTTCGGCCCGCCGCGAAGAACGTGACGCTAAGAATACACGCTAGCGGGCCGAAGTCCCCTGCAGCGTCGAGTTAGCCGCCGGCCACTTGCGCTACCAGAACTGCCACCATCTTCTGCGACGAGGCAGCGGCACTTGACGCCATGAACCGTCAGCATTCCGCACTTCCTTGAAGGACGCACCCGTTACCCAGATCTCTGTGTTCGGCGCATGGTCTAGGAATTCGACTAGTTCCTCCGCAAGCCAGAAGGTGTCGTCGTTTCGCGCCTCGATCATGACACTCAAGGCGTAGTCGTCTTGTGTTTTGCCAATGACCTCTACGTTCGTAACTGAAGGAGTCGTGAACCCCGAGACGCTACCTTCGAGACCAGCAATACCGGCCGCCTCGGTCGCTTCGGTGATTCGAATCTTGACGTGGTCCCCGAAACTTGGGCGTGTCATGACATCGGGCTTTCGGCGGCTAACGGTCTGCGCTTCAGCCGCGCAGCCCGCACGCCAGATCGTAGCACCTACGCTAAACCGGGCGGGCTGCGTCGGCTGCAAGCGAGAGTTAGCCGACACCACGATGGGCGCGGTTCGGCACTGTCACGACCGTGTGGCATTTTGGGCATGCCCTTGCCGGCTTCTTTCGCCACGGGATTAGGAACGTTCTCCGTCGAGCGCCGTTGGGCGTGAACGTGGCTATGAACGATGTCAGCCCCCAATGGAAGACGATTCCAGCCGCAGTGCTCCTGAACCGGACAAGGCCGGTCACCATCTCGCCATCGCACCTGGGGCAGCGAGCTATGCCAGCCATGGTTGTGTTGTGAGTACCATCGTTCCGCATCCGTCACACTCGAAAGCAAGCGACCGTTGCGAAGGCTCGATCAGGTCGTATTCGAATGTTGAGGATGCGTAGAAGGTCAGTTTCACGCGAGCCGGCCGCGAGAACAACGCATCAGCGAGTGGGCTATGCAGCTCAATGTAACCGGCTGCCATCGGCAGGTCGCACTCGGGACAGGTCATGAGCTTCGGCGGTTAACGGCCTGCGGTTCAGCGGCTTCGTGCCGCGCGCAGACCGTGAAGCCCAAGAAAAACAGACGAAGGCACGAAGTCCGCTGCAAGCGCGAGTTATGCGGCTCTTGGTTCCACGCGACGTGCAACGTGCTTGGTTCACCCACTAAGGCACTCACGGAAGAAGGCTCCTCGCGGACTGTGAAGACTCCCCGTGCAATGAACGACTGTGTCTTTTTGGTTGCGACGGCGCCGTCTATCCGGCTCTTTAGTTCCAAGTAGCGCCCGTGTTCATAGGGGAGCGCTGGATGAGTTTCTCGCGGTGTGAGCCCGGCTCGGTGCGCTGACTCCCACCGACGGCAGCGGTCCCAAGCCGCAAGCACGTCCTGCAATGTGGCCGGTCCAATGGGAGTCAAAACGAATCGATCCGACCAATCGTCCCGTGCGTCGTCGAAAACGCAGCGATAAGCATGGGGTTCGCCGCGAAAGGTGGCAACTCCCTCGCGTGGGCCATCCCAGTAGTCGTCTACCGTATAAACGATGTCCATTTGCGCGTCAGGCCGCATAACGGACCCAAGCTCACCGGCTTGGCCCCGCACGCCAGGAAGTTTAGCACTCGGAGCCTAGCAGGTTGCGGGGACAAGTCCGGTGCAGCGCCGAGTTGGGCCGTCGCGTCGGACACTATCTGAACGGCTCGGGGTAGGAGCCATCCGCTGGTCGTCTGAGTGAGTTCGTGCGCATGACGAACCCATTCCGACCGGTTGACACCACCGCGGGTCCCTCGGAGTCTACAAACACAATGTATGGCTGACCGTATATGTCGACTATTGGTATCGGCTCCGGAAACTGAGACTGAAGCTCTTGACGGACGCCTTCGATGCCGCGGTCCATGCGCGGATACGTACCCGTCGCATTGCGAGACCTGCTAATGGCAGCAACGATGGTTCGCGCATCAGCCAACGAGCGTTTGTTCTTGCTTCGTTCTCCGGCTCGTAAAAGACTCTCGATCGACGTAGCAGCAATGAAGCCGATGACGAAAGCAACGATTGCGGTTATCAATAGCTTCATCGCGTTCCTTCATGCAGAGAGCGCAGCAAGACAGCGTCGCTCGTTCGCGCCGTCCAACGGTCTGCGCTTCAGCCGCGCAGTACCGCACGCGGATTGTAGCGCGCTTGCGCAGCAGCAGATTGCGGCACGGAGTCGGCTGCAAGCGTAAGTTGGGCGTGCACGACGACAATGGTGCAACCGCTCAGTTGGGCGGCGCGAACCGGGCTACAAGGTTGCGGCAGTTTTGCTCCGCGACTTGGACCGCCCACGCCCGCGCGCGTACCAGCTCCGGCTCGCGTCGGGCGAGCACGTCAGGCGCCCAATATTGGCGCTGAGGTCCTATCGGAAGCGCATCCGTCTCACTCCAGATTACTAGGAACGCGACGAGGTCAGGGTCATCTTCAGCAACCTCAATTTCCGACTGCCGCACGGCCCGCCACGTCGAATGCTAACACCTCGCGCAGGGGCAACGCGGCGGGCCGTGTCGGCTGCAAGCGCGAGTTAGCCGCCGCCGCGCTTAACCGCGACCAACTCGATGAAATCGTTGAGCGTTTGAGTTGCTGCCGCCTCCGTGTCGGTGACTTTGATGCCAAAGCGAACCTCAACATCCTGGATTATCTCTACCGTCGCGAGGGAGTCCAGTTCGTCCACGCGTAGATCGTCGACGATGCGATCCTCCGGGAGAGCACCTTTGAAGTCGTAGGCCGTCAGCTCTTCGAATTTCAGAAGGATAAAGCTCGCGATTTCGGCCCTGACGGGATCAGCGGGATAGTGAGTCGCGCCAAATTCGCGAGATGGCACGGGATTGCGGCTTTCGAGCAGGCGCTTGCGGTCACAGGCCAGACGACGGCGATACGCGATATAGACCGTAACGACGACTATGATGGCTGCCCCGAACGCGGCTATCTGCGCATGGACCATAGGCGGCTAACGGACCAAGGTTCAGCCGCGTGGCCCGCGACGCCATGATGGCACAACTGGAGGTCTGGAAAGCAGCGGGCCACGTCGGCTGCAACCTGGAGTTAGCCCGCGGCAACGTTTATCAAGCCCGCGTCGGTTGCGCCTTCGACTACTCCCGGCCGGAGCTGGAATCGCGAACGACCTTGCTCACCGCGGTTGTCTACCCACTGCACAAGAACGTTTAGCCAGAAGTCGTCAGGAGCGGTGAAGATGCCGAGCTCGTTCGCTATGCGATGCGCGAACAGGCCGTACTGGAGCTTCACCGCTTCTTCATTTGCGTAGCCGACTTCGGTCGCGAGTTCGGGCCACGAGATCGTTCGTTTGGGAGCCGCCGCGTGCAGCTCAAGCATGGCGATGTGCTTCTCGGGGATACGTTCTCGGCTCAGCTTCCGAAACGCGACCGCGTACTGGGCTGGAGTAGCTAAAGTCTTCGATGCCATTTTGCTGTTCCGTCCGGCGGGCTAACTCATTATTAAGCCCCAACCCCCCGCCCGCCGAAAAACTGGCTCTGACGGATATCGGGCGATTGGGCACTATCCAGAACCGATCGTAACATGCTGCTGGCAAATGGGTTGGCTCATTGCCGGCGCGGCCACGGCGCGGTTATCCGTCGCGTGGCGACGGCGAATTATCCTCGGGGAAGCCGAGGGCATCCAGCGGGCTCCTTACTCCTGAAGCTCCCAATCCCAATACGTGCGTGTAGATCATCGTTGTCTTCACGCCGGAATGCCCCATCAACTCTTGCACGGTCCGGATATCGTGACCCGATGCAAGCAGATGTGTCGCGAACGAGTGGCGTAGCGTGTGCGGCGTGGCCGCCTTGATTATGCCCGCCCGGCGCGCAGCCTCATGAACGGCCCGTTGAATGATTTGTTCACCCAGATGATGCCGCCGCTCGATTCCGCTCCGCGGGTCGATGCTCCGCTGCCCCGAGGGGAAGACCCACTGCCATGCCCACGACGCATTCGCGTTCGGATACTTCACTGCCAGCGCATCCGGCATGAACACTCTTCCGAAGCCTTCCGCCACATCGCGATCTTGTAACCGGCGCACGCCTTCGAGATGTTGTCGAAGCGACGCAGACAAAACTCGCGGCAGCGTCGTCGTCCGATCCTTATTTCCCTTTCCCGAGCGGACAACGACCTCACCAGTCTCGAAGTCGAGATCCTTCACGCGCAGCCGCAATCCCTCCAGCAATCGCATGCCCGTTCCATAGAGCAACCGTGCCACGAGCTGCGCGGCGCCACTCAGTTGCGACAACAGCAGCCGCACCTCGTTCCGCGAAAGAACTACCGGCACCCGCTCTCTCCTCGGCGCACGGACCAGATCGTTGAGCCATGGAACTTCCTCGCCAAGGACATCGCGATAGAGAAAGAGGATCGCCGCCAGCGCCTGGCTCTGCGTCGACGCTGACATGTTGCGCTCAACTGCGAGATGCCCTCGGAGTGGTGACGGTGTCAAGTGATGCTACAGCCGGTAGAGTCCACGTTGAAGGGACCGACCGCAGCTTCGCTACCCCGCATCCGCCTTAACTTCGCCCGCCGCCAATATCGCGCTCAGCTCTCCGGCCGGCATTGGCACGTTGATCAGGTAGCCTTGCATTTGGTCGCAGTTGTGGCGTTTCAGGAAGACGGCCTGGTCGGTGAATTCGACTCCTTCGGCGATCACTTTGAGGCGGAGGCTGTGGCCCATGGCGATGATGGCGGTGACGATGGCGGCGGTGTCGGGGTCTCTTGTGATGTCGTGGACGAAGGATTGGTCGATCTTGAGCGTATCGATGGGGAAACGCTTCAAGTATGCGAGCGATGAATGGCCGGTGCCGAAGTCGTCGAGGGAAATGCGGATGCCGAGTTTCTTGAGGTCATACAGTGTGCGGATGCTCAATTCGGGGCTGAGCATGGCGCCGGACTCGGTGATCTCGAGCTCCAGCAGGCGGGGCGGCAGGCCGGTTTCGGCGAGAATGTCGCGCACGATTTCTGTGAGATCGATCTGTTGTAATTGCACGACCGAAAGGTTTACGGCCAGCGACAGGGTATTGAAGCCGGCGTCGTGCCATTTCTTGGCCTGGATGCAGGCCTCGCGTAGTGCCCACGTTCCGATCGGAATCATCATACCGATGGCTTCGGCGATCGGGATGAACGTTGCTGGCGGAATGTTGCCCATTTCGGGATCGGTCCAGCGCAGGAGCGCTTCAACGCCGGTAATGCGATTCGTGCGCAGGTCGAAAATCGGCTGGTAATGTACGGCCAGCTCATTGTGCGAAAGCGAGCGGCGCAGGCCGTGCTCCAGTGCAATCCGCTGTAATGCTCTGGCGTTGACCGAGGCATTGAAGAGCTGGTAATTGTCGCGGCCTTGCTCTTTGGCCTGATACATCGACGTATCAGCGCTCTTGATCAGTGTCTCGGCGTCGGGGCCGTCTTCGGGATAAACGCTGATGCCAATCGACGTGGTGATGTAGAACTCGCGGCCTTCGATGTGGAATGGGTAGCGAACCGCCTCAAGAATCTTCTGCGCGACGACCGCGGCATCCTCGGCATGCACAAGATCGGGGAGGAGCAGCGTGAACTCGTCGCCGCCGAGGCGGGCGACGGTGTCGCTGTCGCGGACGCACGACTGCACGCGCGCGGCGACCGATTGCAGGAGCTGGTCGCCGATGCTGTGGCCGAGGGAATCGTTGATGACTTTGAAGCGATCGAGGTCGAGGAACAGGACGGCCACGCGGCCGTTGTGGCGTTGCGCGTGCGAGATCGAGACCGTGACGCGATCTTTGAACAGCAGGCGATTCGGCAGCGTCGTTAATGCATCGTGGTACGCGAGGTGTTTGATCTGCTCCTCGGCATACGTGCGCTCGGTGACATCGCGGACGACGCAAACCATGCCACCGCCGTCGATCGCCGTCAGCGAGATCTCCAGCGGAAACGTGGTGCCGTCGTTACGCACGCCGGTGGCTTCGCCGCGCCAGCGTCCGCGCTGCTGCACGAGCGGGACGACACTCGTGATCACGCGCACCTGCTCGGGCGGTTCGTAGAGATCGCAGATCGAGCGGCCGGTGAGCTCTTGCGGATCGTGATAGCCGAAGAGTTTCGCCAACGCGTCGTTGACGTAGGTGAAGTCGAGGCGGCCGTCGAGGATGCCGATGCCGTCCATCGACGCGGTCATCGCCGCCGTCTGCTGCCGCAGCGTTTCCTCGGCCACCTTGCGTTCGGTGATGTCGGTGCCGACGTGCAGGTATCCAGTGAGGTGGCCGTGCTCGTCGCGCAGCGCGGTGACCGACAGGAGAACGGTGAGCGGCTCGCGATCTTCGCGAATGTAGGTCCACTCGCGTTCTTCGAGTCCCTCGCGCGCGGCGCGGCGCACGAGCACTTCGAAGCCGGTCAGTTTTTCGCCGAGCTCGAACGCGAGGCGCCGCGCATGCTGATCGAGCTCGGCCTCGAGATGGAGATCGGTGATGTTGCGGGCGCCGATGACATCGGGCGCGCTGTAGCCGAGCATCCGTTCGGCGCCGGAGTTGAAGACCGTGATGATGCCGGACGGGTTTGTGGCGATGATGGAGACGCGCGTGGCTGCATCGAGCACTGCTTTGCGCTGCGCGTTCGCGGCGGAGACCTGCTGATCGGCGAGCTTGCGCTCGGTGATGTCGAAGACGAAACCCTCGAAGACTTCGGCGCCGGCCTGGAGGTCGATGGCGTGTGCGTTGAGCTGAACCCAGATCGGCGTGCCATCCTTTTTGCGCCAGAGCAATTCCTGTTCGATCGTGAAGTCGTTCGCGGCGAAGCGCTCCAGCGCGTTGGTGCGCTCGCGCTCGTCGAGGTAGACGTCGGTGGCGAGATTGCGTCCCTGCAGCTCGTCGGTGGAGTCGTACCCGAGGATCCGCGCGAGGGCCGGATTGGCCATCAGAATCCTGCCAGCGGGCGTCGAGCGATAGATGCCGACCGAGGCGTAGTCGACGATGTTGCGGTATTTCTGCTCCGACAGCAGCAGCGCTTCCTCGGCGATCTTCCGCTCGGTGACGTCGTGAATGATCGAGTAGAGCAGCGTGCGTCCGCCGGTGACGATCGGTCCGGAATGCACTTCGACGTCGCGCAGGTCACCATTGGCGAGCCTGTGTTGGAAGACGAAGTAGCTGCGCTTCTGCTGAGACGCATTCACCATCTCGCGGCGGATGGCTTCCTCATCGAGCGTGTTGATCTCCCAGATGTGCATCGAGCGCAGCGTGTCGAGATCCCAGCCGTAAAACTCGACGGCGGCGACGTTGGCGTCGACGATGGCGCCGGTATCGGGATGGAGGAGGATCTGCACGGCGCGGTTGTTCTCGAACATCTGCCGGTAGCGGCGCTCGCTCTCGCGCACGGCGTCTTCCTGGCGTTTCTGTTCGACGGCCGAGGCCACGTGCTGGGCGACGAAAACGAGGAGATCGCGATCGCGCTCGGTGTAGCGAACGCTTTCGTCGTAGGTCTGCGCGCCGAGCACGCCCCACGTGCGATCGCCGGTGGCAAGCGGAACGCCGAGCCAGTCGACGGACGGAGCGCCGATCGATTCGACCTCACCGCTCTTCTTGAGGTCTTCGAACTCCTCGGGCGTGGCAAGCAGCGGTTTTCCGGTGCGGAGCACGTACGCGGTCAATCCGTGTCCAACCGGCCGGCCTTCGGGCGCTATGGCGTCGAACTGGTCGACGAAGTAGGGGAACGTGACGATGTCGCGCTCTGCGTCGTACTCGGCGATGTAGAAGTTCGTGGCTTCCATGAGGCCGGCCACGACGCGATGTACGGCGCCGTAAAATTCTTTGAGGTTGCGCGCCTCGCGGCTGAGCGTGGCGATGCGGAAGAGCGCCGACTGCATGGCTTCGTTGCGGACGCTTTCGGTCACGTCGTGGAAGTACCAGGCGCGCCCGCGAATCCGTCGTCCGGAGACGATAGGCACCGAGGATCGGGAAAGCACGCGGCCGTCTTTCAGCACGACCGTGTCATCGCCGCGCACTTCGTCGGGATGCGTGTAGAGATGGTTGACGAGCTCGATGAACTCGTCCCAATCCTTCACCTTCTCCGATGCGAATCCGAGGAGCTCGTTGTCATCCGCGGCTTTCGCGGCATCCTCGGGGATGCCCCACATCTCCAGAAAACGGCGGTTGTACGAGAGGATCGCGCCCTTGTCATCGACGACGAGGATGCCGTCGAGCGTGGCTTCCTGCTGCGCACGCAAGATGGCCACGGTCGTTCGCAACGATTCGTGGGATGCGCGTGTCCGGCCGCCGCGAAGCCACTTGGCGAGCGCGCTTCGAGCATGCGCGAGATGAGGGGGATGGACTTCCATGCGGGTTGGCGAGGCTATTTTAGGTGAGTTCCGTCCGTTTTGTTTCAATCGTCCGTGCGGTTGTGGGATCGGAAGAACTCCCACTGCATCCAACTCGACCGGACGTAAAACGCGACGAGTATGGCGATGAAGATTTGCCGCGCGATCAGACAGTAGATGAAAACCGCCAGCCCAACCAACATCGAGATCCAGATCGAGATCGTGAAGGCCAGCCGCTCCTGAAGAAATAGTCGAAAGAAGTTGCGGAGGATGCCGTTGCCGTCGAGCGGCCCGATCGGAAGCAGGTTGAATATACCCCACCAGACGTTTACCTGCGCCAGCATCGGCAGGAGCGCGATGAGGAAGCGGTCATGCCAGACGTAGGAAACATTGGCAAGGACCAGGTTGGTCAGAAAGGCCAGGAGAAAACTCGAGGCCGGGCCGGCGGCGCTGATGAGGAGGTCCTGCCACGGCCGGGCGCGGCGCTCGTTGTAGGTGGCGCCGCCCATCCCTTCGAGAACGATGGAGCTCGATCCGAAACCGAGAACGCCGATCATGATGGCGTGCCCGA
>DATAMS010000597.1:0-11903 GCA_036260495.1 Thermoanaerobaculia bacterium | reverse complement strand
CAGGCTTTCCCGTCTGGAGAGTGAATTGAAGAACTTACAAGGCCGTGCTACGGTTCTTGAGCGCTCCAAAGACGAGAGAAAACCACAGTAGATCACGAGTGGATGCCTTATGAGCCCGGCCAAGCACGAAGCTGACGTTGCCATCACGCTCACCCGTGACGAAGCACTCGTTCTGTTCGAGCTCTTGACGCGCTTCTCCGACGGTCCGGAAGAACTTCGAATCGACGATCAATCCGAGCAGCGTGTGCTCTGGGACATGCTATGTCAGCTCGAACGCACGCTGCACGAGCCAATCAACAACCCGCACTATGAAGAGAGGCTTGAAGAGGCACGCTTCGCAGTCCGCGGTAAGATTTGAAGGTTTCTCACATCAAACACTGGTAGCCTTGTGCCATGCCTGCTCGCGAATGTCCCCTTTACCGCGCCATCTTCGTGTTCCTGCTCGCGCCGGTCGGGGCAGCGGTTGTGGTCGGCGTTCTTCTGCTATTCGGAGTCCCGGCTCACATCGTCTTCTTTGCCGGCTTCGCGCTGAAGTCGTGGCTGAACGCTCCCAACGCGGTAGGCGTATTGGCGACGGTATTCATCTGGTGGGTCGTGATCGTAGCGATCGGTTTGTTGTGGGAGCGTAGGCGCCAGCGAGCAGCAGATTAAGCGGAAGACGGCAGAAGACGGTGGAGAGCGGAGACAGGACTCGAGATCCGGAATCAACGCTGATTCCTGACTCGCGCGATTGCGCTTTCCTACCCTAGACCCGTATTCGGACGCGGCGGGGGTCCACGATCGCAAGCTTACCAACCAGTGAGTCGACGATTTCGCGTTGCTCCAAAAAGCCGCGCACGAGCGTATGAATGTCACTCGAAACCATTGCCGGTGTCAGGACAAGGACGGCGATTCCAAAATAGCCGGCGGGCGGGTAGTTCCTGATATCGGCGAAATCGAAATCACCTGTCAGGATTGCCAACTGTTCTGATTTCGCAAACATCGCGATGCCGGCATCGGTTGCTCCGCCCAGTCCAATATCGCGGACATGCAGAGCGCCGTGCCCGTACGCGACGAGAAGGTGTTCGAGCGAGTACGGAAGGTCCGCGTCGATCAGGAAGCGCATTACGCCGTCGGTAGCGGGTGGAACTGCTCTTCGTCGACGAGATCCGTCGCGAATTCCAGCGCGGCCGCGATGTCATCCGCTGTCACGCCGTACTCTTCGACGATTTGCCCCTGCGTCATTCCGCCGGCGAGGCTGCCGAGGATTCGTGCGACGGGAACGCGCGTACCGCTAATTACTGGTTTGCCGTGCTGCACCGCGGGATCGATCGAAATCCGGTCCGACATGGCCGTCAATTGTACCGCGCGCCTACAACAAACCCGTCAGCACCAGATCCGCGATTGCGTCGGCGCTCGCGGCGAGGTCGTAATCTTTTTCGGACAAGATCCATGACGTCACCATTTCGTCGAGGATGCCGAAGACGGCTTTGGCGCCGAGTTGGGGATGGATCGTGCGGCGGAAACTGCCGTCGGACTGGCCGTGCTCGATCATTTTGCGAAGCATGTTGAGGTAATCAGCCACTTCCTGCTGCGACAGAAGGCTCATGAACTTGAGGCTGTGGCGAAGCTCGACTTGCGCGACGATGGCGAGCTGCCGGTCGCGCCCGAGGGTCTCTAGGTGATGGCGGATGGCGATGCGTATCCGTTCTTCGGGACGTCGCACATGCGCGAGCGCCTTCTCCAGCGACTGCAGGTAGTTGCGCGTGTGCTCGCGGAAAACCGTGACGAGCAGATCCTCTTTTCCATCGAAGTAGAGGTAGATCGTGCCGTCGGCGACGCCCGCCGATTTCGCGATCTCTGAGACCTTGGCGTTGAAGTAGCCGTTCTGGGCGAAGACTTCGATGGCGGCGCGGAGGATGCGCTCGCGCTTGGTGGTGCCGCGCGCGGTTTCGGGAGTTGCGGAGATGGTTGATGCTTGCCGGGCCATTGCTGAATGAATGCTCATTCAGTCGAGCCGCGTTTGTCAAGCGAGCCGCTTGCGAAGCTCATCGATCAATGTCTGATCGAAGGCGTCGCGAACGCGTGCATCGATGATTTGCATTACCTGCTCGCGGTCGAGCGAGGCGCTGACTGGATAGATGTGCAGGTGAAGATGCGGCGTGACGATGCCAAGCTTGAGGAGGATGGCGCGATCGGCGCGCGTCAGATCGAGCAGCGCTTTCTCGACGCGATGATGAACTGCGGCGAAGTGCGCGCCCTCGTCTGTAGCCAGATCGGCCACGTTCTCGACGTGTTTCTTCCAGACGATCATCGAGTGTCCGCGCACTGCCCAATCGTTGTGCAGGATGACGAAGGCCTTCTCGTCTTGGAAGACCAGTTCGCCGGCATCGCGGGGCTCGTGGCAGAAAACGCAGGGCATGGCTAGTAGATTAGTAGATTAGTGGATTAGTCGATCGGTGGATTAGCAACAAAGCGCTCGGCTGTTTCTAATCTACTATCCACTGATCTACTAATGCACCGATCGAGCGCGTACCAACGCCTATAATCCGGTGCTATGCGCACACTCCGGTTTGGCCGAACAAACGTCCAGGTTCCCGCCATCAGCCTCGGCACGTGGGGACATGGTGGTCCGAACATCGTCGAAGGCGGAATACCGGTCGGTTGGAGCGGTCACGACGACCGGCTGGCGAAGGCTGCGCTCGTCGAAGCGCATCGGCAAGGCATCACGCATTGGGATACCGCCGACGCGTACGGCGCCGGGCACGCCGAGGAGTTGATCGGGGAGGCGTTCGCGGAGTCCGTGCCGCGAGCGGCGATCTTCCTCGCTTCGAAGTTCGGCTATCGCAAGCGCGAAGGCGGCCACTGGTACGAGCCCTCGTACATGCGCGAGCAGTGTGAGGCGTCGCTGCGTAATCTGCAGACGGACGTCATCGATCTCTACTACTTTCACCACTGCGATTTCGGTCCGAACGATGAGTATTTCGATGACGCGCTGGCCACGATGCGGCAGTTCCGCGACGAGGGGAAAGTCCGCTTCATCGGGCTGTCGGATTGGGATGGCCGCAAGATCATGAAGTTCATCGACCGCGTCGATCCCGATGTTGTGCAGCCGTATCGCAACGTCATCGACGACGATTACGAATCGAGCGGACTCAAAGCCTACGTCGATGCCCACGACCTCGGCGTCGCCTTCTTCTCCCCGTTGAAGCACGGCCTGCTTCTCGGCAAGTACGACGAGGCGCAGCATTTTCCCGAAGGCGACTTCCGAAGCGGCATCCCGCAGTTTGGCGATCCCGAATTTCTGGTCCGCATGCGCTACGCCCGCGATGAAATGACGCGCCGTTTCGCCGGTCACCGCGAGCCAGTGATTCACGCGCTGACCGGCGCGCTCCTCGCTGGCAATCCCACCGCCACCGTCCTCCTCGGCCAGCGCAATCCGAAGCAGGCCGACGCCGCGGCAGCGGTCGGAAACGCGCTCAGCGACTCGGATGCGCCGTGGGTGCGAAGGGTCTATCGCGGGATATAATTCATCCGTGGCGCGACGCAACGTGACGGTTCGGAAGTACAAGTTGGGCGAGGAACCGCTCATTGATGAAGAGACGCGTCGGATGACGGCAGGCGAGCGGATCGAGCTTGCCTGGCACGTGACCCTATCGTCTTGGGAGATGTATGACCCTGCTGCAGTTCGCGCCGGATTTCGCCGAGATGTTGCACGAGTTGTCCGCCAACGGCGCTGACTTCTCGTGGTGCGCGCTGAATGATGCCGATGCGGGCGTGGGTGCGAAGGGTCTATCGCGGGATATAATTTGGAACGTGGCGCGACGCAACGTGACGGTGCGGAAGTACAAGCTGGGCGAGGAGCCGGAGTTCGACGAAGAGATCCTCGCGATGACGCCGGGCGAACGGCTAGCCCTTACGTGGTATGTAACGCGCCAGGCTTGGGGCTTTCATAGTGGAACTTTCGCTAAACCCGAATTTCGTCGAGATGTTGCACGAGTTATCCGCAGCCGGCGCTGAATTTCTCATTGTCGGCGGTCATGCCGTGGGCGTACACGGCTACGTTCGAGCGACGATGGATTTCGACATATGGGTTCGGCCGACGCCCGAAAATGCAAAGCGCGCGTACGCGGCGGTTATTCGTTTGGGGCACCCCTGCATGGGCTGACCGTCGATGACCTGGCGGCGCCTGGACTCATTTACCAGATTGGCGTCAAGCCGGAGCGGATCGACATCACGGCTCTTTCCGGCGTCGATTTCGACGCTGCGTGGGCGCGTCGAATGGAAGCGACCGTTGATGGCAAGTCCTACAACGTCATCGGACGTGAGGATCTGATCGCCAATAAGCGCAACAGCGGAAGACCAATCGATCTCATCGGCGCGGACAAGCTCGAACGCATTCCTCAGTAACCCACCAGCAATCGCGCCGCCTTCTCGATCTCTTTCTCGCTCGCCAGGAACTCATCCTCCAGCGGCGGCGAATACGGCACGGGCGTGTCGAGGGCGCCGAGGATGCGGATGGGAGCGTCGAGGTATTCGAAGGCCTCTTCCTGAATGATCGCCGCGAGCGACTCGCCGATCGAGCCGGTGCGCGTGTCTTCGAGGATGATCAGGACGCGGCTGCAATGACGTGCGACGGCGAGCACTGCGTCGCGGTCGAGCGGTGCGAGCGAGCGGAGGTCGAGGACGGACGACTCGATGCCGTCCTTCGCCAGCGTTTCCGCGACGCGCATGCCGATGTGGACATACGCGCCGTACGAGATGATCGCCAGATCGTTGCCGGCGCGGCGCAACGCAGCTTTGCCGATCGGGATCGGCGACGGCGGTTCATCCGCGAGCGCCTGCTTCACCCTCGGGTCGCGATACAGCGCGATGTGCTCGTAGTACAAAACCGGATCAGGATCGGCGACGGCGCTGGCCATGAGCGCGCGCGCATCGTGCGGCGTCGACGGCGCGACGATCTTCAGTCCCGGTGTGCGATAGAACCACGCTTCCGTGTTCTGCGAATGATACGGACCGGCGTGACGCAATCCGCCCCACGGCATGCGCACGACCATCGGCACCGATCCGCCCCAGCGGTAGCGGATCTTCGCGGCGTTGTTGACGAGTTGATTGAAGCCGGAGGCGACAAAGTCGTTGAACTGGATCTCGCCGATCGGCCGCATCCCCGCCAGCGCCGCGCCGATGCAAACACCCAGCGTCGCCCCCTCGGACAAAATCGAATTCACGATCCGATCGCCAAAGTCTTTGACGAGTGGCTTGAGGAGCAGGAAGGCGTTGCCGTACTTGCCACCGACGTCTTCGCCGTAAACGAACGTGCGCGGATCGCTGCGCAGCGCATCGCCGACGCCGAGCATGACGGCTTCGAGAAACGTCTTCCCTTTCGGATCGAACGGCGGCGCTTTTTCGACCTCGGGCAGTCCACTGTTTTTCGAAGCGGCTTGGCGCCGGTTCTCATCGAGCACTTCGATGTGGACGCGACGCGGTTCGTTCGCGAGTACGCCGATGCCGGCCAGCTCCGAATCCGGCCACGGTGCGTCGATGACGGCGCGCGCCTCGGTTTCGACGAGTTGTTCCGCTTCGTGCTGAAAACGTTCGAGGTCTCCTGCTCCGATGATTCCCTCCGACTGAAGTTTCGCCGCGTACGACGGAATCGGATCCTTGGGGCGCCAGTACTCATACCGTTCGTGATCGGCGTAGCCACTCTCGGTGAGCGGCGGATAGCTCCACGATTGCTGCGGGTCTTTGCCGAGGTAGAGCATGTCGTCGTGATGCGCATGGCCGCACATGCGCATGGCCACGAGCTCGATCAGGGCCGGGCCATTGCCGGCGCGTGCGCGCTCGACGGCCCAGGTGAACGCGGCGGCGATCGCATCGGGATCGGTGCCGTCGATGGTGATGGCGGGGATACCGTAGCCGAGGGCTTTGTCGGCGAAGACGCGGACGGCGGATTGCTCGCTTGGCGACGTAGAGATCGCGGTCTGATTGTTCTGCACGCAGAAAATCGCCGGCAACTTCCGCGCGGCGCAGGCGTTGATCGCTTCGTGCCATTCGCCGAGTGATGTCGTGCCTTCGCCGACGAAGGAGATGGCTACGCGGGAGTCGTGGGTCGGGGATCGGGGATCGGAGATGTTGGTAGGCGAGTCTTTCTCCGACTCCCGACTCCCGATTCGCGACTCCCGCGAAGACTCCCCACACCCGACACCCGACTCCCACGACATCGCGAACGCGATTCCGGCGATCGTGAGTGCCGGTGATCCGAGGGGCGCCATCGCCGGAAAAATGCCGCGGGACCAATCGCCGACATGCAGATCTTTTCCGTTCATCGGCGGTCCGCCTTTGGCCATCTGCGCGTTCAGGACCATGCGCACGGTGGCGCGGTCGTTGTGCATGGCCAGGACGACGCCGAGATCGCGAATCATCGGCGAAACGACGTCGCCCTTCCAGCCAGCGGCGGAAACGAAGTCGTCGCTGCGGCGCAAGCGAATCGCCGCGGCGTAGATCGCTTCCTGCCCGAGGGAGCGAAAACCTTTGCCCTGAAACGTGCCGGAGCCGTAGCGAACCTCGCCGCCGGTGAAGAACTGTTTGAGGCGATTGTCGGTGGCGCGCGTGAGGATCATGCCGCGCAGGATTTCGCGCTTTTCATCGGCAGTGAGCGATGCCGCGATGGCTTCGCGGCGCAGAAATCCGTCGCAGGCATCGACGACTTCGGCGACCGCGTAGTGAAGTCGCTCGCCGACGCTGACGCCGGGCGTGCATTCGGGAACGGCTCCCGCGAGCTTCTGCGCGGCGCTGGCATCAGGCGAGAGGAAGTCGGAAAGAGTCTGGCCCAGGATGCGGCGAAGCGGATCGCGCAAGGCGTCGATCGCGACGGGATCGCGCTCGTCGATCGGGCCACTCGCGATCATGTCGAGCGCAGTCACCGCCGGCCGCAGCGCGAGCGGATGACGCTCCGCGACGAGCGATGCAAACCGCGCGAGCAATGGTGTTCGGGCCGCGGTTTCAACGGTGGCAGTCATGGGGTGGATGCTAACGCAGTCTGAAGCGCGTTTGGCATCTTGCGGAATTGACATCACGTGGGTCCAGTTGTATGAATACGCGGGCCTGCCTCACGGGGCTTGGCCCATTAACCCCCCCGGTGTCTGGAATTCCACACGCCGGGGTTTTTCTTTTTTTGGGGCTCCAGCGAGTGACTGACCGAGCTGTCGTTTTCATCGATGGCAACAACTGGTTCCATGGTCTTGGCAAGATAGGTGTCGAGGACCGTGCCGTTGCGCGGGGCGCAAATCGCAAAGGCAGTCAACTCGTTTATCCCGCTGTGCAAGGCGTGGTTTGACGACTGCTATCAATAATGCGGTCTGACGCGCGAGAAGCTACTTCCGTCGCCAGAAGATCACGCCTCCTTCTTCGTAATCCGGCGTGAAGTGTTGTTGCAGGTACGCGTAGACCAGTGGCGCGCGATCGCGGTTGGCGACGTTGTCGACGGCGGTGTTGTCGTCGGGATACGGCGGGATGATCGCGAAGCGGATGCGCGGATTCGCTTCGATGCGGTGAATGACATCGCGCTGCAACTCCTCGGTTTCGTAGAACGCCACTTCAAGCTGGCGCATGGGGCAGTCGCGGTCGAGCAGGAAGTAGAGGTTGCCGCGGTTCGTGAAGTCGAACCATGTCTCACCCGGTTTGAGGTGCGAAGCCGAATAGCGCTGGACGATGTCGATGACGGCGGCGTCGGTGGCTTTCGAGAACGCTCCGCGTGCGCGGGGGAGGGCGAGCTCCTGCCAGCCGCTATCGATCGAGCCGCGGGCGTGGCGAAGCGCTCCGGCGATGGCGATGTGTGCCGTCGGCTGCGCGATCATCAGAACCAGCACGAGCAGCGCCGGCGCAAAGATACGCATCGTCGGAACGCGGCTTCGGAAGAGACGAAAGATCGCAGTCGTCATGAGCGGCGCGGCCACGAACTGCCAGAGAAGATGATGACGTTCGGCGTACGAGACCGCGGTGAGGACGCCGTAGATGGCGACGATCAGGAAGGCTTCACGGTTCGCGCGGCGCCGCGGCGTGGCGGATGTTCTTGTTGTCAGCGCCAGCACGACGAACAGCATCATCACGGGCCACATCACGTATTGCCACGATGATTTATCGAGCAGCGCGCCGAGCACCTCGGGGATGTTGTTGATGTGCTGCAACGCGGGCGGCGCGTCGTAAGGAGTCAGCGTGTAGACGGGTCCGAGCGTGGCGATCTCGAAAATCGTGACGCGCACGAAATCTCCTGCGATGCCGTAAATGGCCATCGCGATGAAGGCAATGATCGCGGCGCTGCCACCGCCGATGGCCGTGAACTTGAGTGCGCGCATCCGATCGCGGCGAAAACGCAGCGAGGTGATGGCCAGGACGAGCAGCAGGTACGCGCCTTGTTCGAGGCTGTTACCGATGCAGACCACGGCGCCGGCGCCGGCCACGGCCAGCCAGCGCGGATCGCGCCGGCGAATGGCGTAAGCGACAAACGCCAGCGTGGCGATTGCGGGAAGGACGCGAAAGGAGCCGCCGGCGGTACCGAAAAGCATGGCCAGAAAGGTCGAGGCCAGGCCTACTTCCGGCGAGCCAGTGACCGCGGCGACGAGCGCGTAGTGCGCGATGACGATCGTTCCGGAGACGATGCCGCGAAACTTCAGCACGTGGCCGAGCGTGACCGGTCCGGTTCGAAGCGCGGCGTAATCGAGCAGCGCGTCCTGTCCGAAGCCGTGCGCGGGGATGATGTCGCGGTACGGTTTCTCGCCGCGCAACATTTCCGCGGCGGGCATCAGATGCTGCTGATCCTCGAACAGATCAGCCCTTGGCATCCCCTCGGCTGCGAGCGAACTGGTTGCGCTCAGATACGCGTACGCCGCGAGCGGAAAGATGGCGTAGCGAAGCGCCACGCGAAATCGTGATCGCGTCGCCGGCGTGTCGCTCACGAATGCGCGCAGGAGCAGTGGCGTGATGATCGCGAGAATCAGCGGTCCCCACGGCGAGTGCCGCACGTCGTAGGCGTTGAAGCTCGATTGCAGCGCGAGGCCGAGCGGAGCGAGCGCAAAGCACAAGGCGGGCGGCAGGCCCGACGTGCGGCGGATCGGGACGATGGCGATGCGCACGAGGAAGACGGTCATCAGCGCGATGACGAAGAGCTGCTCGACCGAGCGCGGAACGAAATCGAGCAGCGCCAGATAGATCGTCGCCAGAACCGGCAGCAGGATCAGGTCGTGACGCGAGAAACGCGCGTCCGCCTTGCGCATCGTCAGCGACACCGCGAGAACGATCGCCGGCGCAATCAGCACCCAGACCAGATTGCGGTCGATGATGACGAACCAGAGGATTGCCGCGCTGGCCGATGCGAAGGCGTTGCGCGCCCACCCGCGCGTATCGTTGCTCGCGAGCAACGTGAGAATCGGACGCAGTGCGAGCGTCCAGAGCAGCGGGATGAGCATCAGGCCGAGCGCGAATCGCATCGGCGCGCGTGCATCGAAGCCGATCATCTTCGCGAAGCCCGGCAACTGGCCGGGATACGGCGGACCGAACCAGAGCGGCAAAAGGGAGATGGCGATGGCAAAGCCCCACATCGCGGCGGCGAGGCGGACGAGTAAATCGCGGCGAATATTTGTGTTCGCGGTCATTTCGCGTGCCCAGCCAGCCAGTTGATGAGCACTTCTTCCGCCCAGTATTCGCATCGCCACGGCCACGATCCGGCGATGAAGCCGGTGTGTCCGCCATTCGCGGTGACGCGAAAATCGACCGTATTCGAGGCGATCGCTTTCGCCCGCTCCAAAACCTCGGCCGGCAGAAACGGATCGTCAGCGGCGCTGAGGCAAAGCGTTGGAGTCGTGATGGCGCTGAGAAAGTGGATCGAGCTGGAGCGGTTGTAATAATCGTCCGCGCCGGTGAAGCCGTGAATCGGGCCATTCGCGGCATCGTCGAACTCGCGAAACGTTTTCGCGCGGGCGACGGCGTCAAGATCGAGACGGCCGCCGATCTCCGGAAAGTTTGCCGCCATCCGCTGCGCTTTTTTGCGAAGCGTCGCCAGAAAGCGTGTGACATAAAACCGAGGGAGGAAGCCGATTTCGAGATGACGCGAGCCGGCGCCGAGATCGTACGGAACCGACATCGTTGCCGCGGCGGCGACATCGGTCTGGCCGGGATGCTCGCCGAGCCATTTGAGCAGAACGTTGCCGCCGAGGGAGGCGCCGGCGGCGAGGAGGGCAACGTGCGGCTCGCGCGTGCGCAACGTGCGGACGACGAAATCGAAATCGGTCGTTTCGCCGGAGTGATAAAGACGCGGGCGGCGATTCGGCAGCGTTCCGCCGAAGCGTTTCGGATCCTGCGCGCAGGAACGGAAATTCACGGCGGTGGCGGCGAAGCCGAGGCGGGCGATGACTGAAAGCATTCCCTGCATGTAGACCGAGTTCGCGCTTCCTTCCAATCCGTGCAGCAGTACGAAGCGGAAGCGGTCATTGCGAACCGGCGCGTCCAGATGATCGAGAATGAGCTCGTCGCCATCGGGCGTCGTCAGTGTTTCGCGCCGCAACTTCACGAGCCGGCGCCTCCGGGTCATGCGGCCCCAGATCGTCTGCGCGTGCGGTCCGCGAAGGAACCAGGCGGGTGTGAAAGTGTCGTCGATCAAATGAGTTTCTCACGCGAAGGCGCGAAGACGCGAAAGAACGTCTTTGCGCCACACGCATCGTGAGCGGTTTTGAACGAACAAACTCAGGACAGCCGGCTGAAGATCAGAGTGGCGTTCGTGCCGCCGAAGCCGAAGGAGTTCGACATCACGTGCGTCACGTTCATCTCGCGCGCCGTGTTGGGGACGTAGTCGAGATCGCAGGCCGGATCGGGCGTTTCGTAATTGATCGTCGGCGGAATGACGTTGGTTTTGATCGTCATCGCGGCCACGGCAGCTTCCAGGCCGCCGGCGGCGCCGAGGAGATGGCCGGTCATTGATTTCGTCGAGCTGACCGCGACTTTGTACGCATCGGCTCCGAACACGCCTTTGATCGCAATCGTCTCCGTCATGTCGCCGACCGACGTCGACGTTCCATGCGCGTTGATGTAATCGATGTCGGAAGGATTGAGCTGCGCATCCCGTAGCGCGGCCTTCATCACGCGAATCATGCCGCCGCCATCTTCGGCAGGCGACGTGATGTGGTGCGCGTCGCTCGACATGCCGTAGCCGGCGATCTCGCAGTAAATGGTGGCTCCGCGGCTCTTCGCGTGTTCCAGCTCTTCGAGCACGAGGATGCCGGCGCCTTCGCCGATGACGAAGCCGTCGCGATTCAGATCCCACGGCCGCGACGCGCGCTCCGGTTCATCGTTGCGCAACGACAGCGCGCGCATCGCGCCGAAGCCGCCCACCGCGAGCTTGCAGATCACGGCCTCGCTGCCGCCGGCGAACATGATGTCGGCGTCATCGCGCTGGATCACTTTGAAGGCATCGCCGATGGCGTGGGCGCCGGTCGCGCATGCCGTCGCCGGCGCCGAGCTCGGTCCCTGACAACCGTAGCGGATTGAGATCTGGCCGGCGGCGAGATTGACGATGAGGCCGGGGATGAAGAACGGCGAGATCCGGCTTGGTCCGCGCTCCAGCATTTTGCTGTGCATTTCCTCGATCAGAGGCAGGCCGCCGATGCCGGAACCGACGATGACGCCGAAGCGCTCGCCGTTGCAGTTGGCGCAATCGAGATTGGCGTCTCTCACGGCCATTTCCGCGGCAGCCATCGCGTAATGGATGAAGGTGTCGGATTTCTTGACCTCCTTCTTTTCCATCCACTGCTCGGGCTCGAAGCCTTTGACTTCGCCGGCGATCTGGCAGGTGAAGGCGCTCGCATCGAACTTCGTGATGGGGCCGATGCCGGAGCGGCCTTCGACGAGCCCATTCCACGTCGGCTCGTTGCCGA
>DATAMS010000216.1:0-7850 GCA_036260495.1 Thermoanaerobaculia bacterium | reverse complement strand
GTGATCAACTACCTCTGGCCGGCCGAAGAGAACGGGCAGAAGTGGTGGGACCGCGTCATGGCGTATGCCCAGAGCTTCTGTCCCCCGAACAAGGCATCGCGCGCCGTCGGCCGCATCAAGCGTTCCGTGCAGAGCGGCTGGGAAGTTCCATTCGAGTCCGCCCTCGCCATCGAGCGCGAATTGCAGCAGCAGCTTTTCCAGAGCGAGGATGCGAAGGAAGGGCTCGCCGCATACAACCAGAAGAGGAAGCCGCAGTTCGCTGGAAAGTAGTACAGTTTCCGTTACAGCAAAGGGTCTTCAGGCCGGGTGCCTGGAGACCCTTTTGCTTTTGGAGGACAAACATGCTCCGCGCACTTCTACTCACTGCCGCGATTGCTCTTTCGTCCGTTTCTGTGATGGCGGAGGCCGGACCCTGTTTCGCCGGGATTCAGGATCCGCCGATTTTCAGCCTCGTGGCGAGCAATCCTGTTCGCCTCACGTTCATGGACACCATTCAGGCAATCCTCTCCGAGCCGTCGGTAACGATTGCGGGGAACGAGATCACCGTGGTGCAGAAGGAGTTCGAAACCTTCGTGGCTCCACCCGTGTCGTGTAACAGCCAGTCCGTCTCCCTCGGAGATTTGCCGCCTGGTTCGTACACGCTCACCTGGCAGTACCAGTCGCTTTCGAGCGCTCCGCTGGAAACGTTCTCATTCGCATTTACGTTGCCCGATGCGGCTCCCTGCGTTCCCGGATTGAGCATTCAGCCGCAATTCCCGGCCTCGGGCCTGCCGGTTTCGATTACGTACTCGGCAACGTTCCGAGGATTTCTTCAGACGCCGGCTGTCTCAATCGACGGGAACCAGATCACGATCGATCAACCGTCCGTCATTGCCGATCCGGCATTCTCCGGCCACGTTCCGTGTGCACGCGGAGTCGTGCAGGTTGGCTCATTGCAAGCGGGCTACTACGCAGTCGCGGTCCGCTCGGGGAGTTTCGCAACAATGTCCGGCACGTTCATCGTCAGACCGCCGATGAGAGGCCGGGCCGTACGAGGGCATTGATCGCAGCGATGGAGCGCGTTGTGTTTGTGGTAGAAACTTCGCAACGACGGAGACCACCACCATGCGCTACCGAAACCTTCACGGCACCAACCTCCAACTTTCCGAGCTCGGCTTCGGCACATGGACGCTCACTACCGGCTGGTGGGGCAACTACACGGATGACGAAGCGAGGCGTCTGATCTCGATCGCGCTCGACGCCGGCATCAACTACATCGACACGGCCGACGCGTATGGCAACGGCCGCGGCGAGACGATGCTCGCGCCGCTGCTGGCGGAGCATCCCGAAGTCATCGTCGGCACGAAGTTCGGGTACGACTTCTACAACAATCCGGAGCGTCCCCGCGGCCAGCGCGAACTGCCGCAGGACATGTCGCCGAAGTTCGTCCGCTTCGCCATCGAGCAATCGCTGCAACGGCTCGGCGTCGATCACATCGCCATTTATCAGCCTCACAATCCGCGCGTCGTCACGCTGATGGAAGACGAGCATTGGGAGACGCTGGAGTCGTTGAAGAGCGAGGGAAAAATTCTCTCGTACGGCCCGTCGCTCGGCCCCGCCATCGGCTGGCGCGACGAAGGCATCTACGCGAACGCCGTCCGCCACGCGCCGGTGACGCAGATGATCTACAACGTCCTCGAGCAGGATCCCGGACGCGAGTTCATCCTGGCCGCGGAAAAAGGTCCATCGTACGGCGGCGTGACCGAATCGATGCGCGGGGAAACAGGCAAGAAGGTCTGCACGCCGTCATCCGCCTTCGACGCGTCGTTCCGCGCGTGGAAATCCGATCCCGATCCCCAATTCCTCATCCGTGTCACGCACTCCTCGGGAATGCTCGAAGGGAAGTACACGATCGACACGAAGTTCGACGAGAGCGATCACCGCTCGCATCGCCCGCGCTCCTGGCTGGTCGAGGGTCTGCAGAAAGTCGATCGCCTGGAACCGCTGCGCAGCGAGCGCGGCGTGACGATCGGCCAGTTCGCGCTGCTCTGGCTCTACGCGCACAAGTCGATGCTCTCCGCGCTGCCGAACATCTACGACGAAGAACAGATCCGCGAGTTCGCCGCCACCTCGGAGCACGAACCGCTGACCGATGCCGAGATGGAACGCATCCAGGAAATGTACGTGCGCAACTTCGATATCACGCCGTACGTGGAAGAAGCAGTGACCGCATAAGTTGTCTTCCTCCGTGCCCTCCGCGCCTCCGCGTGAAACAGAAACCCTGTCACGCGGAGGTGCGGAGAAGCGGAGAAAGGCCCGCGTTTTGTTAGCATCCCACCCATGACCGACTCCACCACGCAGAACAAACTCTTCATCAACGGCGAATTCGTCGACGCGCAGTCGGGCGAGACGTTCGCCACGACGAATCCCGCCACCGAGGAGAAGATCGCCGATGTCGCGTCGGCGGGGGAGGCGGATGTCGACGCCGCGGTCCGCGCCGCACGTGCGCAGATGGAGCCGGGCAGCGCGTGGCAGAAGATGAAGCCGCGTGACCGCGCCAAAATCCTCTGGCGCATCGCCGACATGCTCACCTCACGCGCGGGCGAGATCGGCCGCATCGAGACGATCGACAACGGCAAGCCGATCTTCGAGTCGGAGTTCGTCGACACGCCCGCTGCCGCCGAATGCCTCTACTACTTTGCCGGCTGGAGCGGCAAAGTCACCGGCGAAACGATTCCAATCGCCGACAATGCCTTCACCTACACGCTGCGTGAGCCGGTCGGTGTCGTCGGCGCGATCACGCCCTGGAACTTCCCGCTGATGCTGGCGGTCTGGAAAATCGCGCCGGCGCTGGCGTGCGGCAATACAGTCGTCATCAAGCCGGCGTCGAATACCTCACTCTCGCTGCTGAAGTTCGCCGAGTACGCGAAGGAATGCGGTCTGCCTCCGGGTGTGCTCAACGTCGTTCCGGGGCGCGGCTCCGTCGTCGGCAACGCTCTCGTCGATCATCCCGGCGTCGATGCCATCGCCTTCACCGGCTCGACCGAGGTGGGGAAAGGGTTGATGGCGCGAGCGGCGAAGACGTTGAAGAAAGTCTCGCTGGAGCTCGGTGGCAAGTCGCCGAACATCGTCTTCGCCGATGCCGATCTCGAAGCAGCCGCGCGCGGCGCGCTGAACGCGATCTTTTATGGCAAGGGAGAAGTCTGCGCCGCCGGCTCGCGCCTGCTCGTCGAAGAAGCGGCGCATGACGAGCTGATGTCCAAGATCACCGATCGCGCGAACAAGATGGTCGCCGCCGATCCTCTCCACCCCAAAACCCGCCTCGGCGCCCTCGTTTCCAAAGAGCAGATGGAGACCGTGCTCTCGTACATCGAAGCCGGAAAAAGCGACGGCGCGAAACTCGTCGCCGGCGGCGAGCGCACCGACATCGGCACCGGCAAAGGCTACTTCGTCAAGCCGACGATCTTCGACGACGTCGAGGTCGGGCATCGCATCGCGCGCGAAGAGATCTTCGGCCCGGTCCTGGCCACGATTCGATTCAAGGACGCCGAGGACGCCGTCGCCAAAGGCAACGCCACGGTCTACGGCCTGGCCGCCGCCGTCTGGACCCGCGACATCTCCAAAGCCCACAAGATCGCGCGCTCAATCAAAGCCGGCACCGTCTGGATCAACAGTTACAACCTCTACGACCCCGCGCTCCCGTTCGGCGGTTTCAAAGAGTCCGGCTTCGGCCGCGATCAGGGCAAAGACGCATTGGAGAAGTACACGCAAACGAAGAGCGTGTGGGTGAATTTGTAGGACGCGGTCTCTTTGTGTCCAGGGACGTCGGTACGTCTTTTACAGAAATCTACGGTGGTCCCGACTGGCTTTGCCCTGAGTGCGAAAAGGCACTTCTGAAAATGGTAGACGGCAGCCTCTCGGTCTTCGAGTCCGCCGAGTCACAGATTCTTCACAGTCACCCGGATTGGTTTCCCGACTGGAGAGTACCCGACGAAATGCGGCCGGAGTACGACCTGCGGGGAGGAGTCCGCGGTAAGTTTTTCGCCGAGTATCAAAAAGGAACGAACCTTGTTTTGCTCGATCCCGACTTGGCTGAGAGGTTCCGAGATTCCGAGGCGGTCAACCGCGCTTTACGCCAGTTTGCGGACGAGCATCCATTGGCGAGGTTGCCAAAGCGGCGCGCCGGCTAGCAAGACTTCCGATCTCTTGGTAGCCAGTCCTTTCTGCCGAGGAGTCGCTTATCCTTGGCGTCAGGCAAACAAGGATGGCGTTCCAATCACTCGCACTCCGCGCAATTCTGATTCTGGCATCGGTGCCGGCGGCTTCGGCTACAGAGCCAGTTCTGCCACACCAAACCTTCACGATCGAATCGAAGGTTCTCGGCGAAACGAGACGGATCAATGTCTACACGCCGCCGAGTTACGAGGAATCCCACGCCCGCTATCCCGTGCTCTACATGCCTGACGGCGGCGTTGACGAGGACTTCCCGCACGTCACAACCGACATCGACGCTGCCATTCGCGCCGGTGAAATGCGGCCGGTGATCGTCGTCGGCATCGAGAATACCGAGCGGCGTCGCGATATGACCGGACCGACGCAGGTCGAGTCGGACAGGAAGATCGCGGTCCACGTCGGAGGCTCGGCGAATTTTCGCGCCTTCATCCGCGACGAGCTGATGCCGGTGATCCGCAAGCGCTTTCGAGGAAATGGCGAGACGGCCATCGTCGGCGAGTCGCTGGCCGGACTCTTCATCGTGGAGACCTTCTTCGAGGAGCCGAAGTTGTTCGATACGTACATCGCCCTCAGCCCGAGTCTCTGGTGGAACGATCAGTACCTCGTGCGCAACGGCGGCAAGTGGTTGCGCTTACGTCCGAAGCTGAAGGCAACGTTGTATCTGGCGTCAGCCGGCGACGATGATCGTGGCGACGCGGTTAAGACGCTCGCCGGGGTTCTCCGTGCTGACGCTCCGAAAGGGCTGACGTGGTATTACGAGCCGAGAACGGATCTGCAACACAGCACGATTTACAAAGGCGCTTCGCCGGGTGTGTTTCGCAAGCTTTTTCCGCCGCGGTGACGGCGGCGCTACTGTTTTCGGGTGTCGTTGGCGGCTCAAACGGTCGCACCAACTACGGCACCGTCTGTGACCAAGGGTGAGCTTTTAGCCACAGCTCGGTCAGCCGGCGCTGGTCTGTGAAGGTTAGCTCGTTCGGTACCAGCTGCAGTTCACGGCACCACCCAGGCAGCTCGTTTTCAAAAAACTTGTATCGCTCCACGATGATCGACCCGCTCGGAACGATGACTTCGTTCTGCGCTGCCGGAATGCTAAGCCAGTCGCGAATGACGGTGATCGCTTTTGCCGGTTTGGCGGAGTGCGTCCGGATGTCCTGACCGGAGATATCGGAACAAAACTTCTGGTAGCGAAAACTGTCGCGATCCAGAATCAGGCATTGCTTGCCGCGGTTCCGATCGTTGCCGAACGCCGTCGCCCCAAGGAACAGTCCGAGCTCGAGCGGCATGTTGAAGCGCGGCAGGCGCGTAGACCGGTCGAGTTTGACGTGGGAAATGTCGTGAATGCCAAAGCGGCACTCTTCGATCATGCGGACGATCTTTTGGTACCGCACTTCTCCAGCGTTGTCTTCTTCGAGCGCCGAACGTGGAACGAAGCCGCAGTCGTAAACGGCGAAAGTGAGCGCACGCATCATCGGCTCGTATGGCGGGTCGAACGGACAGTTAATGAAGACGCTGACGTCGTATGGGGGTGCTGGCTTCACTTGGTAATCGCGCCACTCTCTTTGTTCTCACGTTCCTTCATCAGTTTTCGCAGAGTCTTGTCCGCGAGCTTGATGTTGACTTTGCTCTTGCCGATACGAACCGTTTGAATCGTCCGGACCCTGAGCTTCTTCGGTGGATCGAGCTCAAGTTGTTTTCTTTCTGCCATGTCGCGCCTCCCGTCGTGAATGATACGCCCGAGGATGGCTCGGGTATTTCCGATCCTCCTCCCGTCACACTTTCCAGGAACGTTCCCTGCTGTACAATCCGCAACTCTTTGAAGAGGAGACCTATGCGCAAGAACTTATTGATTCTCATTTCTCTCGCCGTGCTGTCGTTCGGACTGCTCGGCTGTCCGCCGAAGGAAAACGGCGGGAACACCTCCACGGCTGCAGGTAGCGGCGACATTCTCGTCGGCGAGTACGGCTCGATGACCGGCGCTCAGGCCACGTTCGGCCAGTCGACGCACAACGGCATCATGATGGCTGCCGACGAAATCAACGCGGCCGGCGGCATCAACGGACGCAAGATCAAAGTCCTCAGCGAGGACGATCAGTCCAAGTCGGAGGAGGCGGCCAACGCCGTCACAAAGCTGATCTCGCAGAACGGCGTCCTGGCCGTCCTCGGCGAAGTGGCGTCCTCCGCCTCCATCGCCGCGGCCCCGATCTGCCAGTCGAACAAGGTGCCGATGATTACACCGTCATCGACCAACGACGAAGTCACGAAGAAGGGCGACTACATCTTCCGCATCTGCTTCACCGACAGCTATCAGGGCGAGTACCAGGCCGTTTTCGCCGATCAGTGGGCCACCGCGAACAACAAGCCGAAAAACGTGGCCATGCTCACCGATGTGAAGAGCGACTACTCGCGGGGACTGGGCGCGGTCTTCACCGCCAAGTTCACCGCGCTCGGTGGAAAGATGGTCGGTACGCAGAGCTACGCGAACGGCGATAGCGATTTCCGCTCGCAGCTCACTGCGATCAAAGCGACCAACCCGTCGCTGCTGTACGTCCCCGGCTACTACACCGACATCGGTCAGATTGCCAACCAGGCCCGCGACCTCGGCATCACCTGCCCGCTCCTCGGCGGCGACGGCTGGGAATCGCCGAAGCTGATCGAGATCGGCGGCAAGGCCCTCGAGGGCTGCTTCTACACGAACCACTACTTCTACGCCGATCCGGCGCCCGTCGTCGCCAACTTCGTGCAGAAGTACAAAGAGCGCTACGGACAGACTCCCGACGCACTGGCAGCACTCGGCTACGACGACATGAAGACGCTTGCAGACGCCATGAAGCGCGCCGCGAAGCTCGACGGTCCGTCGCTCCGTGACGCCATCGCCCAGACGAAAGGCCTCACGGGCGTCACCGGCACGATCACGATCGGGCCGGAGCGCAACGCCATGGGCAAGAAGCTCGTCATCGAAGAGATCAAGAACGGCCAGCTCACCCTGGCTGCGACGATCGATCCGGCCACGGGCGGCAAAGTCGAGATGAACACCGGCGCGGCGCCCGCGGCACCAGCGCCGGCGACGGCGACGAACAAGTAGGGAGTGGGTTATCGGGAGTCGGGGGTCGGAGATTTTTCCGACTTCCGGCTCCTGAACGCCGCCGCTTTTTCTCCGACCCCCCACTCCCGACTCCCAACACCCTCACACCGACACCAAACTTTATCTTTACAGGACACGGTCCGGCGGGTAGCGTTCGCCGGATCTTTTTTTGTAACGACGAGTTCAAGTCTTGACGTCAGTCAGATTTCAGTTACCGTCTCGCCGACACCCGACACCCGACACCCGACACCCGACACCCGACACCCGACACCCGACACCATAGCGGCCACTGAATGCAGGAGATCCTCCAGAATCTGCTCAACGGAATTGCCGTCGGCGCGATCTACGCGCTGATCGCCCTCGGCTACACGATGGTGTACGGCATCCTGAAGCTCATCAACTTCGCGCACGGCGACGTCTTCATGCTCGGCGCATTCGTCGGCTTCTACGCGGGCGGCTTCGCAGGAAGGCATCTGCAGACGCATGGCGGACCGCTCGGCTGGGTCTATGCCGGGTTGGTCATGCTCGTGGCGATGGTCGTCTGCGGGCTGTTCGG
>DATAMS010000202.1:0-4169 GCA_036260495.1 Thermoanaerobaculia bacterium | reverse complement strand
CATCGTCAACGGCCGTTGCCGTGAAGGTGACGACGGCGCCCGCAGCACTGGTTGCTTCGGCGGTGATATTCGACGGCAGCGTGAGTACCGGCGGCGTGACGTCGGCCGACACGATGACCTGGAAGGTTCCGCTGACGGTGTTGAAATTGTTATCCGCCGAACTGCACGTGACAACCGTAGTTCCGATCGGGAACGTGGAGCCGGAAGGCGGATTACAGAACACTGGCGTGCTTCCAGCGACGAGGTCTGTGGCCGTGGCGGTGAAGGTAACGACCGCTCCGGCGGGGCTAGTGGCGCCCTTGTTGATCGTGCCGGGAAGCGTGAGCACCGGTGGGGTCGTGTCGACGATCGTCACATGGAAGGAGTCCGAGGAGGTTCCGCCTGCTGTCGATGCCGAGCAGGTAACCGTCGTCGTTCCGAGCGGGAAGGTCGATCCGGAAGCCGGACTGCACAGAATGGTGGCGTTGTCAGTCGCGGTGACGGTGAACGAGACAGCTCTTCCGGCCGCGCTGGTCGCCTCGGCCGTAATGTCACTCGGTACCGTGATGACGGGCGCCCCAACTCCCCCCGTGACGCTGACGTTGAACGAGCCGTGCGTGCTGTTCGCGTGCGAGTCGATGGCGGTGCACTGAACCGTCGTCGTTCCGACGGGGAACGTCGAGCCAGACGCCGGGCTGCAGAAGACATCGGGACTGGGATCGGTATTGTCGGTCGCGGTAACGGTGTAGGTCACGACCGGATTGTCGGTGATGATCGTTGCCGGAAGATTGAGGACCGGCCCCACGGTATCGCTGACATTGATCTCAAAGGTTCCTGACGTCGTCCCGAAGGCGTCGGTCGCCGAGCAGTGGACCGTCGTGATGGCGACGGGATACAGATCGCCGGAATTGTGATCGCAGGTGACCGGAACCGGATCACCGGAATTGAAGCTCTGGGCGCTGACGGTGAAGGTGACCACCGCGCCGGAGGCGCTGGTTGCTTCGGCCGTGATCGACTCCGGAAGCGACAGCAGCGGCGGTTCCGACGAACCGTTCGAAATGACATCGAAAGAGCCGGGCCCGATCGTGCGGGTGGCGGTGTCGTCGATCGCTTCGACCGTCACCGAGACCGTGCCTGGAACGGAGAGCACGAAATCAGGGATGCTCACGAAGAGGACCGTGCCGTCATCGGCGCCGGGACTGCCCTCAACGGTGGTCGTGCCGAAAGGCCCCGACAAGATGACCTGAGTATCTACAGTTCCCACCAACCCAGTTCCATCAATCTCAATGAATCGTTCGATGTCGCCTTGAAGGAAGGCCGACGGTGCGATCGATGTAATCGAATCAGCAAACACCGCCGGTACGAAAATAAAGACACACAGCAGCAGGCAGATGGCCGCGGTTTTCATACTCTAGTCCTCCGGTTTGGAGTGACTATTATGCTCCCCTTTTAGCCGTGTGTAAATGGAATGAGTTATTCGTAGCGAAGGGCTTCGATCGGGTGCAGCGAGGCGGCTTTCCAGGCCGGGTAGGAGCCGAAGCCGATTCCGATGACCGAACAGACGACCAGTCCAGTCATGGCCCACAACCAGGGAAAAACCATGCTCATGCTGAAAGCAAGGGCCACTCCGTTGCCGCCCAGAACACCACCCGCAATGCCTGCCAGTCCGCCCAGCTCTGAGAGAAGAACCGCCTCGATCAGGAACTGTTTGACGATGTCGTATTTTCGCGCGCCGATCGCCTTGCGTACGCCGATCTCGCGCGTACGCTCCGTGACGCTGACGAGCATGATGTTCATGATGCCGATTCCGGCGGCGAGGAGAGCGATGACGCTGACGACGAAGGCGCCGACGCGGACCGTATCCGCGACCTGCGCGAAGGCGGTGAGCAATGTGTCATTTGAGTAAATTTCGAAGTCGTTGTCCTGGCCGAGCTTCAAACCGCGCGCGGTGCGCATCGCGCCAATCGCTTTGTCGAGGGTGTCGTTGTAGGTGGCCTGCGACGTCGACTGGATGGCGATGTTGACCGTGCGGTTCTCGTGGCCGAAATCGGAAAAGAACTTCGTGAGCGGCACGAGCACGAGATCGTCCTGACTGTTTCCGAACGTCGAGCCCTTCTCGTCCAAGACGCCGATGATCGTGTACGGCTTGGAGTTGACCTTGATCGTCTGGCCGAGGGCTGATTGGCTGGGGAAGAGCTTCTTCTGAATGCTCGCGCCGACCACCGTGACGTTGCGGCCGAGCTCCACATCGTCGGGCGAGATGTTGCGGCCGTAAGCGATGGCGTAGCTGTTGGCGGTGATGAAGTATTCGTTGGTGCCGACGACAGTGCGGCCCTGCAGCGTCACGGGACCGTTGCTGATCGGCCGGCCGCCATCGAAGACCTTCAGCGCGATGGCATTCGCTTCGCCGCCCATGAGACGAATGAACTCGTTCGCGTTGTCGAGCGAGATGTCCTTCCGGTTCCGGTACTTCTCCTCGGCGTTTCCGCCATTGTTGATGACCGGGTACTTGGCGAACTGGAAGATGTTGCTGCCGAGGAAGCTGAGGCCCGTTTCGATGGAGCCCTGGATCGCGCTGAGCGCCGTCATGACGCCGATGACGGAAAAGACGCCAATCGCTACGCCGAGCATCGTCAGCACGGAGCGAAGCTTGTTCGCCCGCAACGAACTGAATGCCATTCGAAAGATTTCAGTGAAGAACATGGTGTGAGTGATTAGCAGGTCAGTGGATTAGTGGATTAGTAGATTCGTGGATCGGTAGATTCGTGATGGTAGATTCGTGGGCTGAGTGGAGTCGACGGTGTCTCCGCTCCTAATCCACTAATCGACGAGTCACTCATCCACTGATCACTAATCCACTCATTCGTATCTCAACGCTTCAATGGGATCCAGCCGTGACGCCGACAACGCCGGCGCGAAGCCGGAGAGGATGCCGGTGAGCGTCGAGACGATCATCCCGACGATCACGAGTCCGGCGGAAAACTGCATCGGGAATGATGGGAAGGCTGCCGCCACGCCGGTGGTCATCAGGAATGAGAGTCCCAATCCCGCGCCGCCGCCGATCAGGCAGATGCAGATGGCCTCCACCAGGAACTGCAAGAGGATCGTCCGCCGCCGCGCCCCAACTGCTTTGCGCGTACCGATCTCGCGCGTCCGTTCCTTCACGCTCACATAGGTAATGTTCATGATGCCGATGGCGCCGACGAACAGGGCCAGACTGGTGATGAACAGACCGGCGATGGCGATGCCCGCTTTGACTGGCTCGATCGTGCTGCGCAGACCTTCCTGCGCATTGATCTCGAAGTCATCCTTCTGTTCCGGCCGCAGCCCGCGAACGCGCCGCATGTCGCCGGTCAGCTCGTCGCGCGCCTGCGCCAGATGTTCCTTGTCCTTCACTTTGACGCGGATCGATGTGTCGAGCCGCGAGCTGAACGTCTTCATGAACGCGGACATCGGCACGACGACCTGGGTGTCGAAGCTGAAGAGCCCGAGGAAGGTGCCCTGTTTGCCGTAGACGCCGATCACGCGGAACGGACTGCCGCCGATCATCACCGTTTTGTCGACCGCGGACTGCTTCGGGAAAAGCGCATCGGCCACGTCGTAGCCGAGCACGCAGACATTGCGCGCGCCGCGGGACTCGATGGCGGTGAAGAAGCGGCCTTCTTTGAATGTGGCCGTCGACGTGACGAGGAACTCTTCGGTCGTTCCCTGCGTGAAGACGTTCTGCACTTCGTTGTCGCCGTACTTCACTCCGCGATTCGTATTCAGCGTCGGTACGGCCGTGATGAGATTCGAGTTCGGCGTCGCGGCGATGAGGCGCTTCAACGTGTCGGCGTATTGCGGCTCGATGCGGCGGCGGTTGCGATAGTTCCACCAGTCGTCGACGTTGTGCCACGGCCACTTCTCGACGTAGAGGATGTCGTCGCCGATGACGGAGAGGCTGCGCTCGAATCCGATCTCGATGCCGCCGATCGCCGATCCCATCAGCGTCACGGCGATGATGCCGATGATCACGCCGAGGGCCGTGAGGATCGAGCGCATCTTGTGCGCACGGATCTGACTGAACGCAATCCGGAAACTCTCCAGCAACTCGATGCGGAAATCGCGGAAAAGGAGTTTGTCGATCAGGCGGTTGCTCATGTGTGGCCTCGTGGTTTGTGAAGCAGAGATCAGAGACAGAAGAGATCAGA
>DATAMS010000199.1:0-2525 GCA_036260495.1 Thermoanaerobaculia bacterium | reverse complement strand
GCGAAATACGGGACCGTTTCTGATCGCCGGATTCGGAGAGGTTGGGCGCAAAGTCCACGAGCTTCTCACCGACGCCGGCGAGGAAGTGCGCGTTGTCGAGCGCGAGGTGCGAGCGGGCGTCGATGTCGTAGGCAATGTCCTCGATCCGTCGGTGCTCGAACGTGCAGGTCTTCGCGAATGCCGCGCTGTGGTGCTGGCGCTCAACAGCGACGATGCCACGCTGTTTGCCACGGTCATCGCGCGTGATGCCGCCATCGATGTGCCAGTGATCGCACGCGTGAATCATTCGCGCAACATCGACAACATGTATCGCGCCGGCGCCGACTTTGCGCTCTCCATCAGCGACATTTCTGGCGAGATGCTTTCCGCCCGCCTCCTCGGGCGCATTGCACGCTCGCGCGACGAGCACAGGCGCGTCGTTCGCGTGAAGGTTCGAAACGGATCCGATCGCACGCTGCGCGAGACGGCGTCGCGTCGGCGCGGATGTTCGGTACTGGCAATCGAGCGGGCCGGAACGTTTCTCCCTGTCACCGCCGATTCGCGAATTCAGACGGATGATCACCTCTATCTTTGCGGGAGCGCCGAGGTGGTCAATGAGGTTGCGGACAAGATCCGCGGATGAGGTCGTGTCATATCCACGATCCGGCAGGGTCCTTGCTCTTTTTCTCAGTCAGGAGCAACTCATGAAAGTCGAATCTCCAACGCGTGCGACGATAACGCGGCTCATTCCGCCGCTGGCGGTCTGGGCCATTGGAAGAATTCTCGATATGCCGAGTGTGAAGGGTTCCGTGCTGGAGCTCGACGCAAAGACCTACAAGAAGCGGCACGACACGGCGCGCTTGTTCAAGGGCAGCCTGAAGAATGCGCGCTCGAATGCTTCGTGGGTGGCGGCCGGCGCGGCGGCAATTGCAATCGGAGTCGGAATGGTGGCCAAAGCAGCGGCCAGCAAGTAACTCGTCAGATAAACAGCTTCTTTGCTGACTTGAAAAGCACAACAAACGTGCTGACCAATCCAGCAAACAGCCCGATTACAAGGCCGGTAAAACCGCCAGCGAGAAATTTGGCGGCTCCTCCTGCTGCCGAGGGCTTCAATACGACGACCGGCATTGGTGCTGCCGCCGGCTCTTTAACTTCCTTTGCTTCTTTCAAGCTTCCGTGTCCGCGCGCGTAGACCTGCGTGAATTCCGCGCCGAACAACAAAATCTGCGCTGAGTAATAAACCCATAAGAGCACAATGACCAGGGAACCGGCGGCGCCGAAGCTCGATCCAACCGCGCTTTTCGCGAAGTAGATGCCGAGAGCGAATTTGCCGAGAACAAAGAGTAATGCAGTGATCGTCGCGCCGAGCCAGACATCGCGCCATTCGATTTTCAAATCGGGCAGCAGGCGGAAGATCATCGCCATCAGCACCGTGATTACGCAGAGCGAAAAGACCAGCTCGGCCGCATGCCAGAGAGCTTCGCCGCCGGGAAGGTGATCGCCGGCGTAGGTTCCGATCGCGGTGATCGCGGTGTCAATGACCAATGAAACGAGCAGAAGAAATCCAACGCCGAGAACCATCGCGAACGAGAGGAAACGGTCCTTGACGAGCGTCATGATGCCGCCACCAGTTTTCGGCTCGACGTCCCAGATGGTGTTGAGCGCATCCTTGAGCTGGCCGAATACGCCGGAAGCGCCGAAGATCAGCGTGACGATTCCGATGACTGTGGCCACGGTCCCGCTCTTCGGTTTCGCGGCGTTCTTGACCATGTCCTGAACGCCGACGGCGGCAACAGGCCCGAGAACTCCTCGCAATTGCTCGAAGATCTTGTTCTGTGCGGCATCATGACCGAAGGCAAGGCCGGAAATTGCGATGACGATCAGTAGGAGCGGCGCCAGCGAAAAGATCGTGTAGTACGCCAGCGCCGCGCCGAGGCGGGGAGCCTTGTCGCTCCCAAATTCGGAAATGGTTTGTTTGAGCAGGCCAAAATACTTCTTCATGTCGAAAAATGTCGAAATGGACAATTGATAATGGACAATTGACAATGAAAGGCGTGTCGGCGTCCAGCCCTGCATTATCAAGAAGCTTGCCGGGTTGTTAGTTAGCGAGTAAGCGGAGAAAGGCGAGAAACCGTTTCACGCGGAGGACGCGGGGAACCCCGTCCGCATATCTGCGCCTCATGGCTCCGTTGTCAATTGTCCATTGTCCATTGTCAATTGATTCTCATCCAGAGAACGCAGCGCTCCAGGCTTGCGCGCATCGTTGCCGCATCGAGATGGATTGGGCGGCCATGACCGGGAAGCACCCACTCGAATCGATAGTCGAGCAGTCGTTCCATGGAGCGGATCTGCTCGGGCCATGAATACCAGCAGGCGCTGCGGAATGCGTAGAGGTGGCCGCGGCGCTCGCTCCAGGCGAGATGATCGCCGGTGAAGAGGTAGCGATCGCGATAGAGAAACACGGCGTGGCCTTTCGTGTGGCCGGGAGTCGGAATCATGACGATGTCGTTGCCGAGCTGGATCGGCTCGCGTCCCGCCGGTTGCAT
>DATAMS010000194.1:0-2567 GCA_036260495.1 Thermoanaerobaculia bacterium | reverse complement strand
GCCGCATGGGTGCCTGTGTACGTCAAGATGGGATCGTTCGTAGAAGGAATATCGTCAATGTTGGGCGCTAGCACGGACAGGGAGAGAGAGATAAATCCTGCACATAGCCTCCATAGTGTGTTCTCCTGTTTAGGGGTTAATGGGTGGGCGGGTGGAAGGTATCGTGGATACCCGCGAATTCCATGCGATCGAGCAGTCAACCCGGCCCGGCGACAGAATGCCATCGGTCGCCGTATCAACTGTCATGAAGCCTCTTCTCGTGGTGCTTGCTCTCTCTCTCGCTGTCGGGCCCACAAATGCTGCACGTCTCCGCGCCGTTCGCTCCCCTGTCCGGCTGCTTTGGATCGGAGCGCATCCCGATGATGAAGCACTCGTGGCTCCGATCCTCGGCGCCGCCTGCGTCGAGCAGATCAACGACTGCGCAATCCTTGTCCTGACGAGCGGATCGGACGTGCGTTCCGCCGAGGCACAGCGGGCGGGAGCGGCGCTCCATGCGCAGGTGACGCAGTGGGATCTGCCTGACGTGTTCGACGTTTCGCAGTGGGGCGATCGCGCGGCGCTCGTTACGAAATTGGCCGCGTTCATTGTCGCGGAGTCGCCTGCGAAGATCTACACCTTCGATCCGCGGCACGGTTCGTCGTGTCATCCCGCGCATCGCGAAGCCGGCCAGCTCACGCTCGACGCGGTCGCCACGCTCGGCGCGAACGCGCCTCCGGTGATTCTGCTCGAGACCCTGATCGTGCGCGACGCGGAATCGCGCATCACCGGCTTTGCTCCGGCTACGCCGTCGTCGACCGCGGTCGACGCCACGAGCACGTGGCACTACCTCGTCGGCGACGCGGCCATCCACGAGAGCCAGTTCGACGCCGCACAGATCGGGCTGCTGCAAACGATACCGGTGGATGAGCGCCGCGTGTGGTTGCTGCCAGCCGGCGCGACTGCGCAGAACATTGCGTCGTGTCCCTGATCCGCAGATCGGCGTCTATCTGCGACATCTGCGGATCAAGTCTTGGTTCTTGCGAACACGCAATCGCGGCACATGAAATCGTCCGGCGCTTCTTCGATTCCGTAGACCCACTTCCGCATCTTCGCCAGCTCCGGCCCCGCCAGCACCTCGGCGATCGAGTTTCGCGTGAGGTCGCCGACGATGTATTTCTCGTCGTAGTCCTCGCAACAGAGAACGCACTGGCCGCGCGGCGTGATGTGCAGATGCTGCAGAGGACGCGACCCGAGGTTGTCGCAACCGGCTAGTTGTTTCTTTGGCGCGTCGGGCTTGAGGCCGATGTCGAGCCAGCCAGCGCGGTCCATCACGACGTGACGCTCGACGGTGAAGCGGCTTCCGGCGAAGCGCTCGCGGATCGATTCGAAATCGACGTCGTGCTCCGCATCACCCTTCCCGAGCACGACGATCTTCATCACCTCGGCGAGCGGACGCGACTTCACGTAATCGAGGTTGCGGAGAACGGCGCCGAGGTGATCTTCGCCGCGGTCGCGGATGTAGCGGTCGCGGTCGAGCGTCGAAAGATTGATGCAGATGTAGCGAAGCGGGCCCGATTCGATGAGCGCGTCGACCTTTGCCGGAGTCAGGCCGGAACCGTTGCTCAGCACCGCGACGGGCAACTTCGCAGCGAAGAGCGTGCGGCAGAATTCGACGAAACGGCGGTCGAGCGTCGGCTCGTTGTAGCTCTGCAGAAAAACGCTCTCCAGCGTGTCGCGATACGCCGTGAGCTCGCCGGCGATGCGCTCGAAAAGCGCGACCGGCATGTCGAAGTCCTCGCGCGGCGCAATCGAGACGGGGCAGAAGTAGCACTTCTGATTGCACGCGATCATCGTCTCCAGCGAGACGATCTTCAGCCGGTGCGCGCGGGAGATGTCCCCGCGTACGAGCCAGCCACCTTGCTCGAGCCTCTCATCAATTGCGCCGCCATCGAGTACACGCCGCAGCGCTTCGTACTCCGGTTCGCCCGCCCAAAGAGAACGATCGGTGAGCGGGTCATAGATCCGATCCGCATCAATGTGCAGAAAAGGATTGACGCGGAGATCCGTGGCAGTGGCTGAGGGCATGTCGATCGAGAGTGTACGTTCGCCGTCTTAACGCAGGAAGGGGGCGATGTCATCCCGGGATGCAGGGAGTTGGGGGGTGGGAGCGAGATCACAGCGCGAACACCACGCTGTCATTCCGAGCCGCTCCTACGTCTTCAACTCCGCCAACCCCTTCCGGATCGAGCGCACCCTTCCCCGCTCCACCCTGGCGGAGAATCGTTCTGCCTCGTACAACGCGATGAGCGGAGCGAGTGCCGCGGCGGCGGCCGGCTGCGTGCGGCGGACTTCGTCGAGCGCTTCTTCCATCGTCATCGACGGACCCACTTCGATGACGAGCTTTCGCAGATGCGCTGCGAGAAGATCGAAGACCGGCTGGCGCCGGCGCGAGAACACGAATACCGCGAAACCGGCGAGGATCAGTCCAGCCAGGATCATGGCGAAGTTCAGATTAAACGTGGCATGCGCCGCGCCGCGCGCGGCGGCACTCATCGCCGCGATGGCGGTTCGCACGCGGTCGATCATGT
>DATAMS010000189.1:0-9792 GCA_036260495.1 Thermoanaerobaculia bacterium | reverse complement strand
ACATGATCGTGATCCGCCACAAGTATCCCGGCGCGCCGAAGATGCTGGCCGAGCGGCTTCCGGCGTCGATCATCAACGCCGGCGACGGCGCTCACGAGCATCCGACGCAGGCGCTGCTCGACGCGTTCACGATTCGCGAGCGCCTCGGCCAGCTCGCCGGCGTGAACGTCTCGATCATCGGCGACATCGCGCACTCGCGCGTCGTCCGCTCGAACATTCACCTGCTGACGAAGATGGGGGCGAACGTCACGGTCGCCGGCCCGCCGTCGCTGATTCCGGCCGAGGTCGAGAGGATGGGCGTCTGGGTGGCGCACTCGCTCGACAAGGCGATCGACGGCGCCGACGTGATCATGATGTTGCGCATCCAGCTCGAGCGGCAGGGGAAGCTGTCGTTCCCGTCGCTGCGCGAGTACTACAACACGTTTGGCCTGACGCCCGAGCGGCTCAAGCGCGCCAGCAGCGAAGCGATCATCATGCACCCCGGACCGATGAATCGAGGCGTGGAGATCGCCAGCGATGTTGCGGATGATCCTCGGCGGTCGGTCATTCTGGAGCAGGTGACGAATGGCGTTGCCGTGCGAATGGCGGTGCTTTACTTGTTGGGTGGAGCGCACAGCAGTGAGTGAGGAAAAGCGAATGTTGAATGTTCAATGTTGGACGTTGAATGTTGAATGCGCTCCCGCGGAGTGCGTCGCGCAATCCATTCAACATTCAACATTCAACATTGAACATTCAACATTGGAGGTGTCTGCGTGAACCTCCTCATTACCAACGGCCGTGTCATCGATCCGAGCCAGGAGCTCGATGCGACGCTCGATGTGTTGATCGAAGACGGCGTCATCGCGCGCGTCGACAAACGGATCAAGGCGCCTGGTGAGACGATTGCTGAGACCATTGATGCCGAGGGGCTCGTTGTCGCGCCGGGATTGATCGATCTTCACACCCATCTTCGCGAGCCGGGACAGGAACACAAAGAGACGATCGCTACCGGCACGCGCGCGGCTGTCGCCGGCGGGTACACCGCGGTCTGCGCGATGGCGAACACGCTGCCGCCCAACGATGAGCGCGCGGTGACGGAGATGATCATCGCCGAGTCGCGGCGCAATGGCGCGTGCCGCGTCTATCCGATCGGCGCGGTCAGCAAAGGTTTGATGGGCGAGGCGCTGGCCGAGCTGGCCGATCTCCGCGCGGCGGGCTGCGTCGGCGTCAGCGACGACGGCAAACCCGTTTGGAACGCACAGTTGATGCGGCGCGCGCTCGAGTACTGCACGATGCTCGGCATTCCGGTGATCGCGCACGAAGAGGACGCCAATCTCTCCGACCACGGCGTGATGCACGAGGGCTATTTTTCCACTCTCCTCGGCCTCGGCGGCATTCCGGCGGCCTCGGAAGAAACGCTCGTTGCGCGCGACGTGATCCTTGCTCGCGCCACCGGTGCGCACGTTCACATCGCGCATCTCTCAACCGCAGGCGGCGTCGATTCCGTGCGTCACGCGCGCGCGGCCGGCGTACGCGTCACCTGCGAGGTCACGCCGCATCACATCGCACTCGGCGACGAGAACGTGCAGTCGTTCTCGACGAACCTGAAGATGAATCCGCCGCTGCGCTCGAAAGAACATCGCGACGCGCTCATCGCCGGCATCGCCGATCGAACGATCGACGCCATCGCCACCGATCACGCGCCACATCACTTCGACGAAAAGAACGTCGAGTTCGATCTCGCGCCGTTCGGCATCATCGGCCTGGAGACGGCGTTCGCTGTCTGCTACGAGACGCTCGTTCGCTCAGGTGTCATCGATCTCGATCACCTCATCGATCTGATGTCGTGCGGTCCGGCACGCATCTTCAATCTGCCCGGCGGCACGTTGCGCGACGGCGCGCTCGGCGACGTGACGCTGCTCGATCTCGATGCGAAGTTCACGGTTTCCAACGCATTCCAATCGAAGGCATCGAACTCGCCGTTTGTGGGGAAAACGTTTCACGCCCGGCCGGTGGCCACGATTGTGGGAGGCGCCGTTCGGTACGACGGACGCGCAACAAAACCGGCGAAACGGAAAGCGAAAGCGAAGAAATGAGTGCGCTCCAACCGAAGCGGATCGTCATCGTCGATGATTCGCCCGCGTACCGCGATCTCTGGTCGAACTTCATGATCGAGCGCTACGCCGAGACCGCGCACGTCGAGACCTACGGACATCCTTACGACGCCCTTCCGAAGATCGACGACACGATCGACCTCCTCATCGTCGATCTGGAGATGCCGGGCATGGACGGCAAGAAGTTCGTCGACTACGCGCGGTCCAAAGGTGTTCCGGCTCGAAGGATCGTCGTCACCTCATCGCACTCCGCCGACGAGCTGCATCAGAAATTCCGCATCGGCGAGACCATCGCCGTCATCAATAAGACTGAGTCGAAACAGCAGGAGGCGTTTCTGATGATCCTCGACAGCGTGATGAGAAGGAAGAGTGAAGTGTGAAGAGTGAAGGGTGAAGGAAGAGCCAGGCGATTCTTTCTTTCACTCTTCACTCTTCACCCTTCACTCTTCAGCCCGCTCTTCTCTCATCTTCGTATAATGCGTTCGTGACGGTCCAAACACCGGCGGTTCCCTCCGCGGAATCCGCGCCCGCCTACACGCTGAACGATCTGCTGGTCTACATGGCCAAGCAGCAGGCGTCGGACCTTCATCTCAAGCCGATGCGGCCGCCGTTGCTGCGAATCCGCGGAAAGCTCGTGCCGGTGAAGAGCGATCCGCTCAAGCCTGCCGATCTCGAGAAAATGCTCCTGCCGTTGCTCAATCGGGTCCAGAAGGAAAAGTTCGAGGCCACGCAGTCGGTGGATTTTGGTCACGGCGTACCGGGCGTGGCGCGGTTCCGCGCGAACGTCTATATGCAGCGCGGCACGGTCGGCGCGGTCTTTCGTCGCATCCCGATCAACGTGCAGGGCATCGACGCGCTCGAGCTGCCAGACGCCATTCGCGACCTGACGCAGATTCCCGATGGCCTCGTGCTCGTGACCGGTCCGACCGGCTCGGGCAAGTCGACCACGCTGGCGGCGATGATCTCGCACATCGCCGAAACGGAGCCGCTGCACATCGTCACGATCGAAGACCCGATCGAGTTCCTGTTCATCGACAAGATCGCCGCGATCTCGCAGCGCGAGGTGGGCAGCGATACACCGAACTTCCGCGAAGCGCTGCGCAACGCCATGCGCCAGGATCCGGACGTGATCATGGTCGGCGAGATGCGCGACGTGGAGACGGTCGAGACGGTGCTGACCGCGGCGGAGACCGGCCACCTCGTCTTCTCCACGCTGCACACGAACAACGCCGCGCAGACCATCGACCGCATCATCGATACGTTCCCCGCCGATCAGCACAAACAGATCCGCTCGCAGCTCGCGCTCGTCCTGCGCGGGATCATTTCGCTGAAGCTGATCAAGACCACATCGGGTACGCTCACGGCGGCGGTGGAGATCCTCAAGAGCTCGCCGCGCATCGCCAGGCTGATCGAAGACGGCCACACCAAAGACATCCTCGACGAGATGGAGTCCTCGGTCGGGCTCTACAAGATGCAGTCGATGAATCAGTCGCTCATCGCGCTGCTTGTGCATCAGAAGATTTCTTATCAGGACGCCATGGCCCTTTCGAGCGATTCGGACGACCTGTCGCTCAAAGTGCGCAAGCTCTTCCCGCAGATCGAAGAGCGCGTCCGTCAGGGGGGAGAGATGGCTCCGAGCTATTCCGATTTCTCGCAGATCACCGAGCTGATGGACATCAAGCGGCTCTACGAAGAGCAGGAAGTGAACTGGCGGCAGCGCGTGGCCACGAAGGAAGAAGAAGTCGAGGATCTGCGCCACGACATCGAAGTCCTGCGCCAGCAGATGCAGCAAGGCTCGGCCTCGCGCACGCAACACGACGAAGAGATTGCCCGGATGCGCGGCGACAACGAACGCCTCCGCGCCGACGCCCAGGCCAAGATCACGCAGCTCCAGGAGCGAATCAAGGAGCTGAATCAGAAGTTGATGGCGGCCGGAGCGGGAGTGAAAAAGTGAGGTTGGCAGGTTGCCCGGTTGCCGAGTTGCGGAGTTTTTGAGTGACACGGCAATCTGGCAACTCGACAACTCGGCAACCTTGAAACCCAGCAACCCCCAAAATGACCGCCCCTACTCGAGACCTCACCACCTTCCCCAACCCAAATCCCGAGCGCGACTACGAGATCGCATTCGAGGCGCCAGAGTTCACTTGTCTCTGTCCGATGACCGGGCAGCCCGACTTCGCCACGATCCGCATTCGTTACGTGCCGGACGCAAAATGCGTCGAGCTGAAATCGCTCAAGCTGTATCTATGGTCGTATCGCGACGAAGGAACGTTCCACGAAGCGGTGACGAACAAGATCGCCAACGACCTGATCGCTGCGCTCGATCCGCGGTATCTCTTCGTCGAAGGTGACTTCTACGTTCGCGGCGGGATCAAGACGGTCGTGAAAGTCGAACATCGGAAGGGCTGACCTCATCTCGACAACCTGGTTTACGTAGGTCGGACTCTCCAGTCCGACTACACGTGCCAGTCGGACTAGAGAGTCCGACCTAGTCGGACTAGAGAGTCCGACCTACGTACTCACAGGTCCGGTTCCCCGCCCGTCAGTTCCCGAAACGCTTCGATGTACTTTTCGCGCGTTTTCATCACGACTTCTTCCGGAAGCTCCGGCGGGGTCGACGCCTTGTCCCAGCCGGTCGTTTCGAGCCAGTCGCGCACGAACTGTTTATCGAATGATGGCGGATTCGATCCGACGGCGTATTTGTCTGCCGGCCAGAAGCGCGATGAGTCGGGCGTGAGTGCTTCGTCGATCCAGACGAAGATGTTGCCGCGTGTAGCGTGCTCGTCGATCCCGAACTCGAACTTTGTGTCGGCGATGATGATGCCTTTCGTTTCCGCGTACGAAGCGGCGCGCTGGTAAATGCGCAATGTCAGATCGCGAAGTTGCGCGGCCAGATCGTCGCCAACGATCGTGCACATGCGCTCGAACGAGATGTTCTCGTCGTGGCCGGTTTCTTCTTTGGTCGCCGGCGTGAAGATCGGCTCGCGCAAGCGGCTCGCCGTCGTCAGGCCCTGTTCCAACTCGATCCCGCAGACTTTGCCTGTCTCTTTGTACTCCTTGAGCCCTGAGCCGACGAGGTAGCCGCGCGCCACACATTCGACGGGGACGACTTTGCACTTCCGGACGATCACACTACGTCCGCGCAGTTCGCCGTGCGCGCGAACTTCAGACGGAAACGTGTCCCACTCCGTCTCGACGAGGTGATTCTCGATGTCGCCGAAATGACGGAACCAGAACGTTGACATCTGCGTGAGGATCTTTCCCTTGTCGGGGATGCCCGGCGAAAGGACCACATCAAACGCAGAGATGCGGTCGGTGGCGACGAAGAGAAAGGAATCGCCGAGGTCGTAGACATCGCGCACTTTGCCGCGGCGGGCGAGCGGGAGGGGGAGGCTGGTTTCGAGTAAGGCGGACATATTTGAAGAGTGAAGGGTGAAGAGTGAAGTTAGAAGAGTCCTCTTCTAACTTCTAGCTTCCATCGGCTTGTAATCTCGTCTTGCAGATCCCGTGAAAATCTGCCGCGGCCTGGCGATCTTCTGGTCGGCGTCGTTCAGCATCTCGCACCACTGCGCCAGCCAACCGGAAACGCGCGGGATGGCGAAGAGGACCGGGAACATATCCATCGGAAACTTCAGCGCCTGGTAAATCAGGCCCGAGTAGAAATCGACGTTCGGATAGAGCTTGCGCTTGACGAAGTACTCATCCTCGAGTGCGATGCGCTCCAGCTCCAGCGCGATGTCGAGCAGCGGACTGGTACCCGTCACTTCGAAAACCTCGTACGCCACCTTCTTGATGATCGTCGCGCGAGGATCGTAATTCTTGTAGACGCGGTGCCCGAAGCCCATCAACTTCACGCCTTCGCCGGCTTTCACTTTTTCGATGAAGGCCGGAATGCGGTCCTTCGATCCGATCTCCGTCAGCATGCGGATGACCTGCTCGTTGGCGCCGCCGTGCAGCGGGCCGTAAAGCGCGGCGCACGCGGCAGCGACTGCTGAATACGGATCGACGTGCGAGCTGCCAACGACGCGCATCGTGCTCGTCGAACAATTCTGTTCGTGATCGGCGTGGAGGATGAAGAGAACGTCCAGCGCGCGCTCCAGCGCCGGATGCGGCTCGTACTTCAGCTCCGTCGTTTTGAACATCATATTGAGGAAGTTGCCCGGATAGGAGAGGTTGTTGTCGGGGTAGACGTACGGCATGCCCATCATGTGCCGGTAACCGAATCCGGCGATGGTGATCATCTTGGCGAGAAGCCGCTCGATCTGCCGGTTTCTCGCGCCTTCATCAAAGATTTCCTTCGCCTCGGGATAGAACGTTCCCAGCGCACTGATCATCGCGATCAGCATGCCCATCGGATGGGCGTTGTAGCGGAAGGAATCGAGAACGCCTTTGAGGTTTTCGTTGATGAAGGTGTGGTACGTGATCGTGTGGTTCCAGGCCGCCAGCTCGTCCTTCGTCGGCAGCTCGCCTTTCAGCAGGAGCCACGAGGTCTCGAGATAGGTGCTCTTCTCCGCGAGCTGCTCGATCGGATAGCCGCGATACTCGAGGATGCCTTTGTCGCCGTCGATGAAAGTGATGGCGCTGCGGCACGCGGCGGTGTTCATGAATGCCGGGTCGTACGTCATCATCCCGAAGTCGTCGTCGCTGACTTTGATTTTGCGCAGGTCGGTAGCACGAATGGTCTCTTCGTTGATCGGAACTTCGTACGATTTGCCCGTACGGTTATCGGTAATCGTGAGGCTGTTGGTTGGCAAAAGACTCCTCCGGTGACAATCGAGCGCGCAAATCTATCAAATGTCGCCATATCGCGCAGCCACCAACGCGGTGGCGACGATGGCAGCGGTCTCTGCGCGAAGCCTGCGAATTCCGAGCCGCTCGAAATCGCAGCCGTTTTCGCGCGCTGCCTGGATCTCGCGATCGGTCCACCCACCCTCGGGGCCGATGAAGAGAGTTGCCGGGTTGCTGGGTTGCTGGGTTGCCGGTGTCGCGTCGGCGTCGAACAGGATTTTGTGTCCCTGACGACTGACGACATCGACGAACGGAACCGGCTCTTCGACGACCGGGATGACCGACCGGCCGGACTGCTTGACGGCCTCGAAGACGATTTTGCGCCATCGCTCGGCCTTGCCGCGATAGCGCTCGGCGCGAATCTCGACGCGCTCGGTGACCAGCGGAATGATCGAGCGGACGCCGAGCTCCGTCGCCTTCTGCAACACGAGGTCGAACTTGTCGAGATTGATGATGGCCATCGCCAGATGCAGTCCGGCGCGCGCCTCGCGGTCCGGCGCCGGCGCGGTCAGTTGCAGAAGCTCGGTCGAGTACTTGGCGATGAACGACGCCCCACGCCCGTTGAACACTTCGACCTCTTCCCCCTCGCGCACGCGCACGACATGCGCGTGATGCCGTTCATCGCGGCTCAGCGGAACCGCGGAACCCGCGATGAGATCTGAATCGACGAAGAAGCGGTGTTTCATGGAGTGGATTAGTAGAGCAGTGGATTAGTGGATTAGAGATTTGAGACAGGGGATCAGGAGACAGAGATCAGAAAAGCAGAGACCAGTCATCGGAACCAAATCTGAATTCAAAGATCGAAAAATCAGAGATTGAAATCTTGCCTCGGCGCAGGGTAATGCATCCCGTGATCTCTGATCTCTTGTCTCTGCTATCTCTAATCCACTAATCGACTAATCGACTGCCCCCCGAATCTGCTCCCTCACGAACGGCACCAGCAACAGTCCCGGAATCCCGAGTGCGACGGTCAGCCAAAAGTATGCCGGGTAGCCGGCGTTTTGGGCGATCCATCCGCTCGGCGTGCCGATGACGACGCGCGTCAGGCCGAATGCGGCGGTGAGCATCGCGTACTCCGTGGCGGCGCGCTCGCGGTCGCAGATGGCCATGAGGAACGCCAGGAAGGCGCCGGTGCCGAGGCCGTAGCCAATGTTCTCGACGATAGCGGCAGCGTAGATCGCCCAGCGGCCGGCGTGGGTCGTGGCCACGATCGCGTATCCGAGGTTGGAGAGAATCTGCGCGGCGCCAAGCCAGAGCATGGCGCGATAGAGACCGATGTGCGCCACGATCGCGCCGCCGGCAATCGCGCCGAGAATGCTGACGATGACGCCGATGACCGCCGTGATCGTCCCGATCTCCGCGGCCGAATAGCCGCGATCGACCCAGTACGGTTTGATCATCGCGTAGATGGCCAGCTCGCCGAGACGGTAGAGAAGCACGATCGCGAGGAGCACGCCCGCGCGCGGGCGGGCCAGCCAGTGCCCGAGTCCGCGAAAGAGCTCGACGACCGATTTGCGCTCGTTGCGCGACCCACGGTCATCGGGCAAGCGCAGCGCGACGACGAACACGATTCCTGCGATGACGGCGGCCGCAGCGAAACTGCCGCTCCAGCCGATGACGCCGGAGAGCGCGACCAGTCCTCCTCCTCCGACGATGAGCGCTGCGCGATACGCGGCCACACGGATGGAGTTGACCGGGCCGATGAGATCCGGCGGCGTCGCGCGAATGGTGAAGGCATCGACGGCGAGATCCTGGGTGGCCGAGGCGATGGCGAAGATCGTGATGATCGTCCAGAAGACGCGGGAGTCGGGAGTCGGGGGTCGGGGGTCGGCGGCGGGAGTCGCGGTTCGGGTGTCGGGTGTCGGAGATGAAGACTGCGCTCTTCCGGCGGGAGTCGGGCGTCGCGGGTCGGGGGTCGGCGGAGATAGCGACTGCGAGCCTCCGGCGGGAGCCGGGCGCCCTGAGTTTGATCGCGTGGAGACTGACTGCTCGCTCCGACTCCCGAGCACCGCCATCGCCGCCATGCAGATCGCCATCGCCAGAACCGCGGTGGCGATCCAACGGCGGTACGTTCCGAACGAATCGACGAGCGGCGACCAGAAGACTTTCAGCGTCCAGGCCGAGGCGACGGTGCTGAGGAATCCGATCGTGGTCAGTTCGACGTGATGAACGCGCAGATAGACCGGAAGCAAGTCGTTGACGATGCCGAAGGGAAGCCCTTCCGAAAAGTAGAGGAGGCCGGCGACCGAGGCGGCGAACAATCGCGAGGACTGACGGTCGGTGGTCAAGCGCGGTCATTATGAGGGAGCGTCCGGTGCGTCAAGTCAAAAGCGTTTCACGCGGAGACGCGGAGAGCACGGAGGTTTTTCTCCGCGTCCACCGCGTCTCCGCGTGAAACGTTCTTTCCCTGCACCCGCGGGGTCGAGCTCGCCACACCCGACGCCCTACTCCCCACACCCCGTCACCGCGAATACAGCGTCACCGGATATCGCTTCAGACCGAACGGCGTGCGGTAATACGCGTTCCCCTCGATCCTGTAGCTGGCCTTGTTGCCCTGCACCATCTCGGCGATCTCGTGGAAGAGTCCTTTCAGATTCGCGTACTCGACGCGCGTTCGCAGATGAATATCGCCTACGCCATGCGCGGGGATGTTGACGCCCTGATCGGCGCGCACGCTGTGAAGGATTGGCGTGTCGTTGATGGCCAGATCGAAGTCGAGATACTCGAGGTGGACACCGATGGGATTGGGATTGTCGACCACGATCGTGAAGTCGAAGTCCATCGCCGATCGTGTGAGTGGCAGCGCGATGGCCACGTGCGGCTTGATGGAGCGAAGTCTGTAGCTCGGATTGACGAGGTCCGGCAATAGCGAACGGCATCCGGAGAGCGAGAACGTGATGGCTGCCAGGAC
>DATAMS010000184.1:0-5397 GCA_036260495.1 Thermoanaerobaculia bacterium | reverse complement strand
ATGGCTCGGCCGCAGCGTGATCGTGCCGGCCGTGATTCCATGCGATGCGTGCGAGGCCTGCATGGCCGGACGTCCGACGATCTGCCGCAATCAGTTCATGCCGGGGAATGATGGCGACGGCGGTTTTGCCACGCATGTCGTCGTTCCGGCGCGAGGACTCTGCGCCGTTCCCGATCATCTTCCGGATGGCATCACGTTGGAGATGCTCTCGGTTGTCGCGGACGCGGTGACCACTCCTTACGCGGCGATGTTGCGCGCCTCGGTCTGCGAAGACGATCTCGTCGTCATCGCCGGCGCCGGCGGCATCGGAGGGTTCGGCGTGCAGATCGCGGCCGCGTACGGCGCGACGGTCGTAGCCATCGATGTCGATGACGAGCGGCTGGCGCTGGCGAGCGCGCACGGCGCGGCGCTGACCATGAATCCGAAACAGGCCGCGCCGAAGACGATGAAGGCTTCGATCCGCGGCCTCGCGCGCGAGAGCGGCCGCGGACGCATCGGCACGAAGATCTTCGAAATGAGCGGCACGGTGGCCGGACAGGAGACAGCGTTCGGCCTGCTCGACTTCGGAAGTCAGCTTGCCGTCGTCGGCTACACGCCTGACAAAGTCGCGATCCGGCTCTCGAACTTGATGGCCTTCGATGCTACCGCGCGTGGCAACTGGGGATGCGCGCCGTCGAATTATCCGAATGCGCTCGCGCTGGTTCTTGAGGGAAAAGTGAAACTCGCGCCGTTCATCGACATTCGCCCGCTCACCGAGCTGCCCGAGTTGTTCGCCGCTGCATCGCGCCACGAGCTGCGCCGCCGCGTCATCGTCACGCCGGCTGGCGTCGCGCGAAACGTCGTCAGCTCGGAATTCGAAAGGACCACTGCATGAACGATCACAACCTCGTCGCCGGCTTCGCGTCGCCAGGGCAACTCCCGTTCACGGGCGGCGTGGCGCAAAATCCGGCCGCGGTCGCCGCGCTGCGCGATCTCATTCAGGAAAACTACGGCGTGCGCACGCTCAACACATCGCCCGATTCGATCTACACCGGCTCCCTCGGCACAGCCCTCTTCGCGTAGCGCGCCGCGGAAAGGAGGGCCGCAGCATGATCGTCACCGCAGGCATGGATGTCGGATCGAGCAGCGTGAAAACTGCCGCGATTGTCGATGGCAAACCGATTGCGCTGCGTACGATCGCATCCGCCGCCGCGAGCTTCGCAACGTCATCGAAGAATCGTACGAAGCAGTCCTCGCCGACGCCGGCGGGCAGCGCAGCGACGTCGTCTACCTCGCCACGACCGGCGAAGGAGCTGTCGAGCCCGACGACATCGCCGCCGCGGTGTGTACCTGGCCAGCAATGGCGGACGGCGCATGACGGGACAGATCATGCGCGTCGATGCTGGGCAATACGTGTGAGGGCAAAGCGCGAACGTGAAGTGGCTCAGCAGACGATCGCCGCGTCATCGTAAAACTTCCGCAGGTCGTCCACGCTGCTGCTCTTGCGCTCGACCTCGCGGCGAGGCCATTACGACGGAGTATGAAAGAACGGCAGGTCGTCAGTGCAGTTGCATCACCACTGCGCCATCCAGAATGCAGGTCACGTTCTTCGACACTTTCATCTCACCGCCTACGATGAAATAGCCTTTTGCGGAGCGCGGAAGGTTGGCTTGACGGCCGGTCAGCCGGCCGTCTTCGATCGCTTCGAGCGTGATTCGCTGCGTTGAGAAGCCGGCACCGGCGCGCGGCGACGGATCGTGAATCAGAAGATCGTCGCCGTCGTAACCGACCACAGTGACCCAATGTCCGCCGCTGCGGACGTAGTTGCCGCTGTCTTCGTCGTAGCGATACCAACCGACATTCAGCCACGCTGCGCCGTGCGGATCGGCAATCGCTTCTTTCACTGCATCGAGATCGGGAAACTTGCCGGACACCACGTCCCGAGGGGCGGGACGCCAGCCTGAATACTGCAATTCCTCGATCTCGTATCCAACGTTTCCGACGTACCCCTGCACGCCTGCAATCACCTCGGCGACGTCGGTTCCTTTCTCGGGATTGGTGTTCATGAGATCCGAGTCAGCGAGCAGTTTGATCATGCGAATCTGCGCCGCCTTCTCGGAGGCCGCCGCCGGTTTCAGTTTCCGGTAGCCGTGATTGGCAAGCCACATTAACGAATTCGAGACCGCGGTGGGCGCACAGTACTGGTCGCCAGCGTTTTCGAAACCGGCTTCACGATCGGTCTGCAGAAAGCGCGGCGTGCTCTGAACTTTGGCGCGATAACTCGCTGGCTGCGCGACGAGAGTAACGCTGAGAAGTGCGATTGCCGCGACGACCGCGGATACACGTGACTTGGACATGCACGGCATGCTACCAATCCGTTGGCTTGTAATCCTTGAGAAATTGTCCCCACACGTGCTGGCCGGTGTTGATGCCGCTGATGATCGGATCGAGGATACGGGCGGCGCCGTCGACAATGTCCAGCGGCGGATGGAAGCGATGAACGGCCGTCTTGCGCTCGGCCAGAGCAGCCGGATCTTCGTCCGTCACCCAACCGGTATCGACGCTGTTCATGTGGATGCCGTCGGTGAAGTAATCGGCGGCGGCGGTGCGCGTCATCATGTTGAGCGCGGCTTTGGCCATGTTCGTGTGCGGATGACGCGTCGTTTTCTGATTGCGGTAGAACTGCCCTTCGACCGCGGAGACGTTGACGATGTGCTTGTCGCGGTTCGCGGTGCGCAGCATGAGCGGTTTGAGCCGCGCGTTGATGATGAAGGGCGCGACGGCGTTGACGAGCTGCACTTCCAGCAACTCCACCGACGACACCTCGGCCATCAACAACCGCCACGAATTGCGCCCGCGCAGATCGACCTGTTGCAGATCCTGATCGAGACGGCCCTCGGGGAAGAGATCGCGATCATGATCGTCCGGCAGCAGCGGCACTTGGGAGAGTTGCGCCGAATGCGTCAGGCCGGTCAGTTCTTCGAGATTCATCGCCGTGATCGATGACGACGCTTCGGGCAGCATCCGGTAACCGCGGAGTCCTTCGAAAGCGCCGAGGAGGTGGCGCTCGGCGTCGGAGAGCGTGTGCAGCGCGGCCGTCTCCGACTCCATCATGTGCTCGTAAAACGCAGGCGGACGGCGCACGGTCTGGCAGGCGTTGTTGACGATGAAGTCGAGACGATCGCGCGTCGTCAGCATCTCGTGGCAGAACGCTTCGACGCTCGGCGTGTGGCGAAGATCGAGTCCGAAAATCTCCAGGCGATCGGACCAATCGCCGAAGTCGTCCTCGCGTGCGTAACGAGCCGCGGAGTCGCGCGGAAAGCGGGTCGTGACGATGAGCCGCGCGCCGGCGCGCAGGAGTTTGAGTCCAGCCTGGTAGCCGATCTTCACGCGGCCACCGGTCAGCAGCGCCACGCGGCCGCGCAGATCCGCCAGCTCCGTGCGCTTGGCGAAATTGAGATCGCCGCACGCGGGACACAACTGATCGTAGAAATGATGGACGGTCATGTAGTGCTGCTTGCAGACGTAGCAATGCTGCGATTCGGTGAGGATGCGCGGCTCTTCCTGCGGCGCCGATTCCTCGCGATACGAATTCGGCGTGGAGTAGACAGGCTTGCGGCGAAGCTCGCGGATCCCGGCGGAGTTGAGCACCTGATCGTCCTGCTTCATCCGCGCGGCCTTGCGCTCGCGCACGCTGGCCTTGACGAGCTTGCGCCGCGCGCGATGATCGGGCTCAGCAACGCGGCGCGTGGCGTGAAGCAGTCGTTGCTGCTCTTCCGCGCTGACCTGGACGAGTTGTCCGCGATTGCGGTCGAGCGATTCGAGCAGCTCCGCGGCGATGCGCACGCGCTCAGAAAACGGAAGATCGTTGTCGGGTTTGGGGTCACTCATCGGCGACGCGTGGAACGCGGCAGAGGCGGCACGAAATCCACAAACGCGGATCCGCAGATGACGCTGGGAGTTTGCGGGGCAGAAACTACGAAGCGCACTTCACGCAAGCAAGAACGTCGACGAATTTTCGGCCTCCGCCTTGAAAGCACCCGGGCGAGGACGCCCGAGGTGCCCGCGGTCGAGACGACCGCACTCCCTTGGCTGGTAGCCCGCTTCAGTCTCGCGTCCCCCGTCTGAAGACGTCGGCTTCAGGCGGGGGAACCCTCGTCCGCGGTACGATCCCCCCATGCGCCACATCGTTACCTTCCTCGCTTTCCTCGCCTCGGCCACAGCCGCCACCGCGCAGATCAATGATTCCGAGGTTTGGGTTGGATCGTTGGATATGCCGGGTGGAAGGCTGACGATTTCGAACCTCGTCAACATCTCGAACCATCCGGGGTACGACAACCAGCCGGCGTTTTTTGCGGATGGATCGCGGCTCGTGTTTACGTCGCAGATTGCGGAGCTGGATGACACGGGGCACGCGGTGCAGGCGGTGATTTACGACCTCGCAAGCGGATCGGCGACGCCGATGAAGGGCGCGCTCGGATTCAGTCCGACGCCGGCGGTGGATGGGAAGTCGCTGATGATGTTGCGCGAGGGACATGTCGTGCTTCGCGATTCCTCGGGGCACGAAACCGCGCTGACCGAGACGAAGGATGCCGGTTACTACGCGCGCTTCGATGACCGAACGTGGGTGCTGTTCATGAACGACAAGCAGCGCCGCATCGTCATTTACGACGCCACAACAAAGGCGCTCGACACGATGGCCATCGGCGCGAACACGGCGCCGATTCGCGTTCCCGGCAAGCGCGCGGTGACGTTCGTTGCGTCGGAGCCCTTTCCGGCGCCTGAGGGAGAGGCGGCGAAGAACGTAACGCGCAAGCTCGTGCTGCGGCAACTCGACCTCAATGATCGTCACGTCACGACGCTTGCCGCAATTCCGTTCCCCACCTCGGGGAGCCACGTCTGGACATCACGCGGCACGTTGCTGATTGCATCCGGTCACACGATCTACGAATGGAATCCCGCGCATCCGAACGATTGGCCGAAGGTTGCCGAATTCGATAATCCGGAACTGCAGGGCCTCACGCGCATCGCGCTCAGTCCACGCGGCGATCGCATCGCGCTCGTCTCCACGCCGCGCGATGAAACGATCATCCGCGACTCGCGCGCTGCGTCCAATCAGGCGCTGGCGGCGCATCACGCGGAGGCCTTCGTTGACGTTTTGAAGGATGACGTCATCGTGACTGCAGCGAGCGGCAAGCTGATTCAGGGTCGCACCGCGATGAAGGACGAGATCGAAGCGCGATGGAAGAAGGAACCCGATCTCGTTTTCGTTCGCACGCCGGCGACGATCGCGATCAGCACCAGCGATCCCGCCGCCTCGGAGCGTGGCACCTGGACCGGTCACGCAACAACGGCGGCCGGTCCCGCCGATTGGCGCGGCGAATACCAGGCCGTCTGGCGCAAGACGATCGGCGGCGC
>DATAMS010000161.1:0-14334 GCA_036260495.1 Thermoanaerobaculia bacterium | reverse complement strand
TCATGATGTGCAACCCGGAAAAGCGAAGCGCGACGCGCTTATTTCTTCTTGAGCTCCGTGAGCACCAGCTTGGCGACCGCCTTGAGTGTATCGAAAACGCCGGTGCCGTTCATGGCCACGGCCTCGAACGTCGGCTCGCCCTTGAAGTTGAGCTGGCGATACATCTCGTCCGCGGGCAGCGCGGTCGGCAGGTCGCGCTTGTTGAATTGGAGCACGTACGGCACGGACTGCAGCTCGTAGCCCTGCTCTTTCAGGTTCTTGTCGAGATTCTGGAGCGACTCGTTGTTCGCCTCCATGCGCGCTTCCTGCGAGTCGGCGACGAAGACCACGCCATCGACGCCTTTGAGGATGAGCTTGCGCGAGGCATCGTAGAAAACCTGGCCGGGCACGGTGTAGAGATGAAAGCGCGTCTTGAAGCCGCGAACGGTGCCGAGGTCCAGCGGGAGAAAATCGAAGAAGAGCGTGCGGTCGGTCTCCGTGGCGAGCGAGATCAGTTTCCCCTTCGCCTGCGGATTGGTCTTGTCGTAAATCCACTGCAGATTGGTCGTCTTCCCGCACAGCCCCGGACCGTAGTAGACGATCTTGCAGTTGATCTCGCGCGCTGCGTAGTTGATGAACGTCATGCCGGACTATTCGCTGAAGAGGCTGTCGATGTCTTCGTCGGTGATCTCGGCAAAGGGCGAATCGAAACGGTTGGCCAGATTGCCGCGCTCGGCCTCCGATTTTCGAAGGAGAACCTCGAAGGTCCGCTCCAGCTCCGCCGACGCCTTTTTCACGCGCAGTCGGACGAGGCCGAGTGAGGAACGGTCGTCGAAGATCACAACCAGAATTACGCGCTGGGCGACCAAAGAGATGTGAATGTTGTCGCGCTCCCCTTCGTGGAAGAGGATCGAGAACTCTTTTTCGCCGATGAGTTTTGCCAAGCCGTCGGTCGCGGCGACGTTTCCGGCCGTCAGCGACGCGAGCGAGGTCGCATCGACGCCGGTCATGTCGCCATGAACGGCAATCTGCTGGCCGTTCTTGTCGACCAGGAAGCAGATCTTTGAGTTGGAGTCCACCTGCAGACGCTGGAGCGTGTCCTTGATCTGCTGGTACTCCTCCTCGAACATTACGAGGTCAGGGGTCGGGTGCGCCATCTTGTCTTTTCACCAAACAGTTTTCGGAGAACTGGACGGAGAAATGTAGCACACCGCGGGAGCCGGGAGTCGGGGATCGGGGGTCGGAGCATCGCCGCTTACTTGTATTGGCCTTCGCTACGACTCCCGACTCCCGACTCCCCACACCCGCGTAATCAGATCTCACGACGTCCTTCCAAGGCCTTGGACATCGTCACCTGATCGGCGTATTCGAGATCGCCGCCGACGGGCAAACCGAAAGCGAGCCGCGTCGTTTTGACATCGAGCGTGTGCAGTTGCTGCGCGATGTAGAGCGCCGTCGCTTCCCCTTCCACGTTCGGATTCGTGGCCACGATGACTTCGCGCACGCCGCCGCGTTGCACGCGCTTGAGAAGGCCGGCGACATCGATGTCCTGCGGGCCGACGCCTTTCAACGGCGAAAGCGCGCCGAGAAGAACGTGAAAGACACCGTGAAAGTCGCGCGTCGATTCGATCGTCGGAATGTTGAACGCCTCTTCGACGACGCAGATCACGTTCGCATCGCGCCGCGGGTCGGAGCAGATCGCGCACGGCTCGACGTCCGTCATGTTGTTGCACACCGAGCAGCGGAAAATCTTCGCCTTCACGTCGGCGATCGCATTCGCCAGCGACTCCGCCTCGCCCGTCGTCCGCTTGAGGATGTAGTACGCGATACGCGAGGCCGACTTCCCGCCGACGCCGGGAAGCTTGCTCAGTTCATTGATGAGATTAGCGAGCGGAGGAGCGGTCATGAGTGGGTTGCCAGGTTGCCAGGTTGCCAGGTTGCCGCGGGCGCCTCTGGCAACCCAGCAACCCGATCACTCGGCAACCTCTAAAACATTCCCGGAATCTTCATGCCGCCGGTCATGGCGCCGACGGAGCTGGCCATCTCTTCGTCGACCTTGCGCGAGGCTTCGTTCACTGCGGCGACGACAAGGTCCTGCAGCATCTCGACGTCGTTCGGATCGACGGCTTCTTTGTCGATCGTGATGGCGAGAAGCTCCTTCGAGCCGTTCATTGCCGCTTTCACCATGCCGCCGCCGGCGCTGCCTTCGACGCGCAACGCGGTCATGCGCTGCTGCATCTGCTCCTGCATCTGCTGCACTTGCTTCATCAACTGCTTCGGATTCATGAGTCTCTCCCTACCGCTTTCGTGATTCGACGAGGTCGGCGCCGAGGTGTTTTTGGAAGGCCTGGACGACAGGATCGTCGCGGAGTGGCGATGATTTTGATGGAGGTGCCGCCGCGGCAGCCGGATTGTCGAGCTGCACATCGATCGAAACTGCCTCACCAAATACTTCAGCCGCAAGCTGTTCCAGCGTTGGTTTCGCGCCGGTGATCTGCTCGGCCGTGAATGAGTCGCCGAAGGTGAGCAAGAGGCGATTGCCGTCGCGCCGCCGCGATTTTGCTGCTGCGAGATATCCGCCGATGAGCGGACGCGCTTTTTGAACACGCTCGATGAACGCGTCAACGGTCGCCGGCTCACTCTGTTGTACGTAGGTCGGACTCTCCAGTCCGACTTTTGCGGTCTGCCGGACTGGAGAGTCCGACCTACGTTCCGCTTTTGGCGCGGCGGTCGCTCTGTGCTCGACCGTCGCACCGCTTCCCAGTGCTTCTTCCACCGCACGAAGCCGTGGAAACGTCGCGGCCTTGAGCAGCGCGATCTCTACTGCGAGCCGCTGGTGCTCGGCGCGATTCACTGTCTCGTCGTCGCGGAGAAGTAGGTTGGCGACGCGAAGCAGTTCCGAATACGAAAACTTCTTCGCTGCGTCCCGAATGGCCGGTAGATCTTCGGGAGCAACGGCCAGCATCGATTCATTCGCGTTTCCTGCCACGAGCAAGAGATTGCGGACGAAGCTCAGCAGGTCGCGAAACAGCATCTTGAAATCGCGTCCGGTCTCTGCGGCTTCGTCGAGCGCTTCGAGGATCGCGCCGTGATCGCCGTCCGCGATGGATCCGGCGATGCGCGCGAAGAAGTTGATGTCGGAGAGGCCGAGAACTGTGGCTACGTCGGTTGCGGAGATCGACCGGCCGCTGAAGGCGATGACCTGATCGAGCAGCGAAAGCGAATCGCGCACGCTTCCTTCGCCGCGCCTCGCGATGATCTCCACTGCGCTCTTCTCAATCTCGATCTCCTCGGACTCGCAAATCCTGCGAATGCGCGCGATCAGATCGTCGAGCGTGATCTTGCGCAGGATTTCTTTCTGGACGCGCGAGATGATCGTCGACGGAACTTTGTTGATCTCCGTCGTGGCGAACATGAACACGACGTGCGCCGGCGGCTCCTCGAGAATCTTGAGCAGCGCGTTCCAGGCGCCAGTCGAAAGCATGTGTGCTTCGTCGATGATGAAAATGCGATTGCGGTCGCGCGCCGGCTGAAACTGCGTGGTGTCGCGCAGCTCGCGGATATTGTCGACACCGGTGTACGTCGCGGCATCAATCTCCCGCACATCCATGTCGATGCCTTCGGTGATCTCGCGGCAGATCACACATTCGTTGCAAGGCTCGGTCGTCGGACCTTTGATGCAGTTCAGGGCCTTGGCCAGGATGCGCGCGGCAGTCGTCTTGCCGACGCCGCGAACGCCAGCGAAGAGGTACGCGTGATGGATGCGATTCCCCTCGATCGCGTTCTGCAACGTGCGGACGACGGTCTCCTGTCCGATGACATCGCTGAAAGACTGCGGCCGGTATTTGCGCGCAAGCGCCTGGTAGGACATGTGGGCGAGAGTCTAGGTTGCGGCGTTTCCGAAAGCCAGTTCCGTGAGCAATCTGGCCCGCTACGCCCGCCGGCCGGCCCGCTCGGAAGAGCCCAGGCCGAACTGCGTCACACAGGGGAACACCTTATCGCTGCTTCCTTCCGGACCTGACGAGGTTCGGTGCGCCTGCTGCACAGGACCCAGGCTCATCCCAGCGAGCCGAAACGGGACGCGGATTGTAACCCGCGAGGCCGTGAAACCGAGGTAGTTGCGAAGAACTTCCAGCGAAGGGCCGCGCGGCATCGAGTATGGTCTGAGCATCGACATGATTACCGCGATCTTTCTTCTGCTCGCCGCACTCGGAATTGGCGCTCCGCTTCCGCACGTCGCGCTCCCACCTCGGGGCACCACATTGCGAATCGCCGTCGTCGGCGACACTGGCGAAGGATCGGATCGCGTCGCCCAAGGGATCGCGAAACTTCACGCGAAGACGCCGCTCGACGCCGTCATCATCACCGGCGACGCCTTTTATCCGTGCGGCCCGGCATCGAAAACGGATCCGCAATGGAGCCGCGTCCGCGCGCTCAGCCAGATCGGCATTCCGCTCTTTCCAGTCCTCGGAAACCACGATTTCTGCGGCAAGTCGGTGCCGGACGCGCAGATCGGAAGCGCTCCTGTCGCGCATTGGCAGTTTCCGGCGAGGCAGTACGTGATCGACACGAAACTCGCTGAGTTGCTGATGCTCGACACAACTCCGTTCGCCGTTGGCCGCAGCGATGCCGCCACCGATGCCGTACGGCAGACATTTGCATCGAAGAAGACCACGTGGCGGATCGCCGCCGGTCATCACCCGATCGTTTCCTCCGGTTACCACGGCCACTTCCCGCGCGCGCAGCACGTCCGCATGGTCAAGCTGGAGCCGTTAATGAAACGCGCGCAGGTCGATCTCTACATCTGCGGTCACGACCATCATCTCGAGTTGATCGACGGCCAGCCGCGGTATCTGATCAGCGGAGCCGGCTCCGATCCTGTGCCGCCGCTGGTGCCGCACGCGAAGACGCTTTTTCCATCAGACGCGACGACGCAACTTGGATTTGCCGTCCTCGAGCTGGATGATCGTTTGATGACGATCCGATTTTTCGACGGCGAGGGAAGCGCGATCAGTAAGCCGTTTGTCTTCCGGCGTTAGCGCAATTTTTGCCGCCCTCTCTCCGTTCGATCGACCACTGCTTCACCTCTGTCCGTGCGTCAGAGCTGAACAAAAACTCTGACAGGAACGGACACAATGCCTTTTGAAAAACTCGGGCTCGACCCGAAAATCGCCAAAGCCGTGCGCGAAGCCGGCTACACAGAACCCACTCCCATTCAAACCAAAGCAATTCCGCTCGTGCTGCGCGGACACGATGTCATCGGCATCGCCCAGACCGGCACCGGCAAGACAGCCGCGTTTGTGCTGCCGATTCTGCAGCGCCTTTCCACGCGCGGCTCGGCGACCAATCGCCGCTGCATGCGCGCCATCGTCATCGCACCGACGCGCGAGCTCGTCGTGCAGATCGAAGAGAACGTGCGCAAATACGCGCGGCATCTCCACCTCCGCATCGCCACGGTCTACGGCGGCGTCGGCGAGCGGCCGCAGATTCAGGCGCTGCGAGCCGGCACCGAGATCGTCATCGCCACGCCGGGACGCCTCATCGATTTGATGGATCAGGGTCACGTCGATTTCTCCGGACTCGAAGTTGCCGTGCTCGATGAAGCCGATCGCATGCTGGACATGGGCTTCCTCCCTGCCATGCGCCGCATCGTGAAGGCGCTTCCGAAACAGCGCCAGACGATGATGTTCTCGGCCACGCTGTCGAAGGAGATTGAGACGCTGACGAACGAGTTTCTCAGCGACTCACAGCTCGTGCAGGTTGGCAAGCGCGCCAATCCCGCCGAGACGGTCACGCAGTTCGTTTATGAGACGACGAAGGAAGCGAAGCTGCCGCTGCTCATTCACCTGCTGCGTGATCCCTCGCTCGACTCCGTGCTCGTTTTCTCACGCACGAAGCATGGCGCCGACAAGATCGCGCGTCGTCTGGCGTCGTCCGGCATCAACACCGGAACGCTGCACTCGAACCGAAGCCAGAGCCAGCGCATCGCCGCTCTCAAGGCGTTCAAAGCCGGTACGGTCCGCGTGCTCGTCGCCACCGACATCGCCGCGCGCGGCATCGACGTCGAAGGAATTTCGCACGTAGTCAACTTCGATTTCCCGCCGCAGCCTGAGGATTACGTCCACCGCATCGGCCGCACCGGCCGCGCCAAAGCGATCGGCGACGCCATCAGTTTCGTCACGCCCGACGATCGCGGAAACCTTCGCGACCTGGAGCGCTTCATCTCCCGCGGCATTCCTCGCAAGGTGGCCGAGGGCTTCGACGCGAGCGCGTACAAGACAGCGGAGCCGCTGAAGTCGTGGCGCCCGTCGCGTCCCGCGCACGGGCCGCGTCCGCAACGCCCGAACACGTACACGAGCTCACGCCCGACTGCGCGTCCCGGCTCCGGCCGTCCGAGCGCCGCGCGTCCATCGAGCGCGGCACGTCCGCACGCGGGAGGCAACGGCCACGCGGCGAGTAACGATCGGCCACAATTTTCGGATCGCGCGCGACGACGGCCGTAGCAGACTTGTCATTCCGAACCGCCGGAGCGCCAGCGGAGGACGGAGAGGAATCCCCTGCACGCGGAGCGATCATCGTATTTCCGGAGGGGATTCCTCTCCGCGCTTCGCCGGTTCGGAATGACAGCAACTTATCTTGGCGAAAACGCCTGTCCGCGCTTGAGGAACTGGCCCTTACCCGGCTTGCCGACGTACTTGCCTTCTTCGATGACCAGCTCGCCGCGTGACAACACGGTCTTGGTCACGCCGCGAACCTTGAAGCCTTCGTAGCAGGAGTAGTCGACGTTCATGTGGTGCGTCTTCGCGCTGATCGTCCGCTCTTCATTCGGATCGAAGATGACGATGTCGGCGTCGCTGCCGACGGCGATCGTTCCTTTGCGCGGAAAGAGTCCGAAGATCTTCGCTGCCGCGGTCGACGTAATCTCGACGAATCGATTCACTGAGATGCGACCCTCCGCAACCCCGCCGTTGTAGATGAGAGACATCCGATCCTCGACACCCGGACCGCCGTTCGGGATCTTCGAGAAGTCGTTCTTACCGAGCTCCTTCTGCTCCTTCATGCAGAACGGACAGTGATCGGTCGAGACAACTTGCAAGTCGTTGAACTTCAGTCCCCGCCACAGCTTCTCCTGGTTCCACTTGTCGCGAATCGGCGGCGTCATCACGTACTTCGCGCCTTCGAATCCCGGCTGTTCATAAACGCTGTAATCGAGGATGAGATACTGCGGGCAAGTCTCGGCGTAGGCGTTGATGCCCATGTCGCGCGCCCGCGTCACTTCCTGCAGCGAGTCGTCGCAACTGAGGTGAACGATGTAGACCGAGGATCCGGCCATTTCCGCCAGCGCGATGGCGCGATGCACCCCCTCGGCCTCCGCCTTGGTCGGCCGCGTCAGCGCGTGATACTTCGGCGCCGTCTTGCCATCGGCCAGCGCCTTCTTGACGATGGCATCGATGACGACGCCATTTTCCGCGTGCATGCAGATCAACCCGCCGTTCTCGCCAGCCACGCCCATGGCCTTGAAGATCGTGGCGTCATCGACGAGGAAGACTCCCGGGTAGGCCATGAACAACTTGAAGCTCGAGATTCCCTCATCGATCATCCCTTTCATTTCCGGCAAACGCTCGTCCGGCAGATCGGTGCAGATGAGATGAAAACCATAATCGATCGACGTCCGGCCATCGGCCTTGGCGTGCCACGCATCCACCGCTTGCTTCAACGACTGCCCTTTGGACTGCACGGCAAAGTCGATGATCGTCGTCGTCCCGCCATGCGCCGCCGCAATCGTGCCCGTCTCGAACGTATCGGACGCCGAGGTGCCGCCGAACGGCAGCTCCATGTGCGTGTGCGGATCGATCCCGCCGGGGATGACGAGCCGCCCCTTGGCGTCGATGACCTTGTCCGCGTTCGTATCAATCGACCGCCCGATCATGGCGATCGTCCCGCCATCGATGAGGATGTCTGCGTTGTAGTCGTCCACCGCGGTAACGATGCGGCCGTTTTTGATGAGGGTTGTCATCGCTCACTCTCCTCTTGCTTCGCGATCAAAGAATGTTTCGAGTACATGCGCAAGTAGCGGAATGTCTTCGGTTGCGGTTCGCCATACGACGCCCTCATCGATGTCGAAGTACCCATGCGCCAAGAAGTTCCGTGTGGCCACGCTTTCCAGCCACGGTAATGGAAGCATTGCTCGCGTTTCGGGGCTCACATGAGCTGCTGCCTCTCCGATGATTTCGAGCATGTGAACGACGCTCCAGAAATCGGATTCGCCGGCAAGTAGCTCCTCCGCCGATCGGTGCCGGCTCGTGAAGCGGGCGATTTTTTGCGCCGCTTCGAGCATGTGCTCCAACCGCGCGCGATCAGACGGCGGAATACTGCACCTCGGCAGATCGAAGGACCTCATCGCGGAAGTAGCGACTCAGGTCTTTGGGCGTTCGGAGGTCTACCGGCCTGCCCACCACTGCTTCGATCTCGAACTGCATGCGCGCCAGAGCAAAGAACCCGGGGGTGTGTCCCGGTTCAAATTCAATCAGCACGTCAAGGTCGCTCTCGGGCCGGAACCTGTCCGTCAGCACCGATCCGAACAACGAAAGACGCCGAACGTGGTGCCGCTTGCAGAACTCGGTGACGAAATCAGGATCGAGCTGGATGTGGGAGGACATCGAGAGCCATTGTAACGCGACCGTTTGCGAGGTGCGGTTGTTGGATCGAGCTGAGCGAACCAGTCAGCGCATCAGGTCGCGAAGAGCTCGATTGGCTTTGCCGGATTTCATCTTCTTCAGGATTGCTGCGCCGGATCGGCGTGTCACGACCAGCTTCGGATGGATGATGAAATCGCGAATGCCATGTGGCAAAGCAGCTTCTTGGTTCTGTTGCGTCTTTCGTAGTTGATCGTTCCTACTCCGCTTTCGCCTTCGTCCTCGCGTAATGCCCCACGAACGTCACGTTGTGGCCGAAGTGGCCGTCGACTTCATGCTCCTCCACATCGAGCGCTTTGCGTGAGAAGTGGATCGTGATGCTGTAGCCGTCGGGGTCGTGCCAGGTGACCGTGTCGTCTTTCAGCGGGGCCTCGAATTTCAGCTCGCCGATATTCGGGCCGTACTTTTCGTTCTTGATGTTCCAGAGGGCGACGCCGTCGACGCTTACTCGGTCGCCGGGGAGCATCGTGACGTCGAGCGAAGCCTGATCGTTTTCGGCGTTGCGCTCGTAGTGGCCGGAGACGTCGCGGTTGCGGGCATCAGCGGGATGAGCGAAGAGCAAGAGCGCAACGCAAAGCGATAACGCCGCCGCCCGCCGCGGAATCAGATCGAAGGAACACCGCCGGGCATGTTCCTTAATCGCCGTACGCATATCCCGACCGTGCGCTGATCTTGAACTCCGGATTGCGAAGCTTGACGTCAACCTTCTGGAAGCCGTGCTCGCCCGGGCGTTTCTTCGTGTAGTAGCTGATGAGGTAGTAGCCAGCGTTGCGCTTCTCAATTTGCAGCAGCGGCGTTGTGAAGGTGGTGTGCAAGCGGAAGTATTGGCCGTTCGTGTCGCTGGCCATCGTGGCGAGGTTTTGATGCACGAACGCGGGCGCTTCGAAATCGCTCACGAGCGAGATGGGATAAAGCGTGACGTCGGCGCTGTTGAGCGATGCGATCATCGGATCGTAGTAGCGGCTGCGATTGAGCACCATGCCGCCGCGCACTTCCTCGTCCGGACCGATGATGCCGTTCGAGAAGAGCACGACGTCCTTGCGCGCATGGATCGGGCGCAGCGCATCGCCGAGGAGGTCGAGCGCCTCGTAGACGGAGCCGGTCTTGTTCATCATGCGATCGAGGTCCATGTTGCGGAGCAGCGACGGGCCCGTTGCCGATGCGTCTTTGGTGCGGATGCCGAGGCCGTAGGACGTTGCGTCGTTCAGCGCGCGGCGAATCTTTTCTTTGTTCGACGTGAAGTCCGTGTAGACCTTGAGACGCACGTCGTGGCCAACGACGGCAACGCGTTCATCGGCGCCGAGGTGGTCGTTGATGAAGCGGGCCACATCGGCGCGGGCGCGAATCATTTCGAAGGGAAGGCCGGTATCCGCGGATGCTTTATCGAAAAAGATGACGAGGTAGCGCTCGTCGTGAACGCGCTCCACTTTGAACTTCGCCAACGCCTCGGGAGCATCGATGAGGCGGCGGTTCGAAAAGTAATCGACCGTATCGATCGTCTGCGGCACGCCGTTTTCGCGAACGATGAAATCATCCTTCGCCAGCCCGAGCATCTGATTGCCGCGGTTGTCGGTAACCACCGCATCGAGCTGCACGAGATTAACGTCGACCTTCTCGCCGAAGGTTGTCGAAGGTTGTGGCGGCGGCGGAGGTTGCTGCGCGAAAAGCGGTGCGGCAGCGAGAATGAGCAGCGGGAAGAAACGCATGGACATGAAGTCCCCCTTCGCCGATCTTAATACGTTGCGGCGAGAGCGGATTCCTCGAATCGACTCCAGCGCATAGTTCTTGCTGCTTGTTCACCGCGATGAAAGAACTGATGTTCGCGGCTCTTATGGCGTTCTTCGCGGCTCCGCTCTTCGCGCAGCATCGCGTGGATGTTCTGCTGGATGCCGAGGGTGTGCATCGCCCCGGAGGGAGCACCGACCTCTCGACCGGAGTTCATTTCGATCCGCAGTTCGGAACCGGCGGCGGCGTGGGACTGGGATTGAATTTCTTTCTGACCGACCGCGTCTCGATCGAGGCCAAAGCCGCTGCACTGGAGTCGCAGCTCAAGGTTCGCACCATCGGCTCCGACTTCTTCGCTGTCGCGGATCTTGGCCGCGCGCAGATCTATCCGATCACCGCGCTCTTGCAGTGGCATCTCTCCGAGCACGGCACGATCCGTCCATACCTCGGCGCTGGCATCGCCCACGTCGTTCTGCGCAACATCAATCACTCGGTGGGAAGCACTGACGCCAGCGGCATCCATTTCAAGGATCCGACAGGGCTCGTTGTCGATGGCGGACTGGAAGCGCAGATCTCAAAACGCTGGAGCATCCTCGGCGACGCGCGCTACATCCCGATCGAAACGAAGTCGGAGGCGGCTTTCATCGGTACTTCGTCGTCCGTGAGAATGAATGTCCGTCCGCTGATCGTTTCGGCCGGACTTTCGTGGCGATTCTGATCGAAAGAGTCCCGATTGCAACGCGGAATGAACCTGCGGACACCCCGGTTTGACCGGTCGGCGCGGATCTCCTAGAATCCGCACTCTTTTTCGCGCCTTCCCGGCGCATCCCGACTTCCCCGGGGCATAGCTCAGCCTGGTTAGAGCGCACGGTTCGGGACCGTGAGGTCGGAGGTTCAAATCCTCTTGCCCCGACCATCTGGAATTGATTGCGGCCTCGCACCTGCGAGGCCGTTTCGTTTTTTTGCGTCAACTACAATCGCCGGGTGAAACGAATCCTTCTCGCTCTTCTGCTCATGCTCTCCACCGTTCCCGCGTTTGCGTGGGGGCAGGCCGGGCACCTGATGACCAACGAAGCGGCCACGATCGGACTGCCAACCGACATGCCGCAGTTCTTCTATCGCTCGTTTTCGCAACTCACGTGGCTCGGACCCGACCCCGATCGCTGGCGTGGCGGCGGTCCGTCGGTCGATGCGTCGAACAGTCCGGATCATCAGCTCAACTACGAATACATCGCCGCGCTGCAACTGCCGCGCGACCGTTACGCGTTTCTCGCGCTCCTCATTTCCTCGGGTACGCAGCGCCGTCTCGGCATCCGGAACACCGATCCCGGTTTCCTGCCGTGGCGCATCGCCGAGATGTGCGAGCAGATCACGACCGAATGGCGTCTCTGGCGCGCCACGTCTGCCAGTTCACCCGAACGAGCCTTTATCGAGCGCGACATCGTCCGCGACTCCGGCGTCCTCGGGCACTTCGTCGCCGACGCGTCCAATCCGTTGCACACGACGATCGCTTACAACGGCTGGATCTGGCCGAACCCGAACCACTACGCCAACGACTGCCAGATCCACGCACGCTTCGAAACCGATTACGTCTCGCACACGATCACGACGGAGAACATCGTCGCTAAGCTGGCCGCGCCGCAGTTGCGCACCGAGTACTTCGACACCGCGATGACGTTCGTGCGGCAATCGAACACGCTGGTCGAGCAGACATACCAACTCGACAAGAAGGGCGACTTCGACATCTTCCGCGCCCCTTCGCCCGAAGGGAAGGCGTTCGCGAGTGAACGTCTCGCTGCAGGTGCGTCGCTCTTGCGTGACCTCTGGTGGTCGGCATGGAAGAACTCCGCGAATCCGCCGAAGCGGCGGGATTCGGGAGAGTCGTGATTCGCCAGTTGCCAACACGGAAGCGCGCGCATCGCGGAATCGTGCAATGCTGATCCCAGCGCCGCAGGAAGAGAGTTCGCGAGACCACCCTTCGGGCACTGGAGAAATCATGTCGAAACGATTCGTTGCCGTTGCGCTGCTCCTCGCATCACTATCCACGCCTATCCTTGCGGCCCCTCGCCGTGATGACGGCGATCAATCATCGCGATCAGCGATTAGCCGGTTCTTTCAGCGCGTCATTCACACGCTCGATGACTGGTCGTGGCCGAAGCCGTAATCGACGAGCGCCTTATCGCTCTTGCTCTGCAGCGATGTGATTGCGCCGCGTTCGGGTGCCATGGCGAACGTATCCAACTATGTGCGCGTCCACGGCACGTCGGGTACACCTTGCAGATGGTTCGCGTACCTTGCTGTGACGAAGAGGAAGTCCGAGAGCCTGTTGAGGTACGTGATCGACGCAACCGTCGCGGCATCGTCATCTCGCAATGCGACGACCAGCCGCTCCGCACGGCGGCAGATCGTTCGCGCGACATGGAGGTGTGAGGCTTCGATGCTGCCGCCGGGGAGGATGAACGTCTTGAGCGGCGAGAGATCCGCCTCCATCGCGTCGATCGACTGCTCGAGCGCTGCGATCCGCGCAGGCTCGGGGCCTGCGAATCGCGAGAGGCCGGGCGAGGCTAAATGCGCGCCGATATCGAAAAGGTCGGACTGAATCGCGTGAAGGTGCGCGTCGAGTGATGACGATGGCCACGCTGCGCGGGCCACACCGATAAACGAGTTCAACTCGTCGACCGTGCCGTACGCTTCGATGCGCGCGTCGTCTTTCCGGACGCGGGCACCACCGAACAGCGACGTCTCACCGCCGTCACCGGTTTTCGTGTAGATCTTCATGTGCGGTCTCGCGACCGCGAGCTACGCCTCCGCTTCGAGCTGGCGGATCCGTTCCTTCACCACTATTTCGGCGAGGTCGGGTATCACTTCCCAGGCGATGTCGCGGACGACTTTGTCGGCCATGAGCTCTACGACGCGGCGGGCAATCCGATCCACTTGCGCGTCGGTCAGATCAGCCGGCGCAGCGCTGGACTCCGCGGCCGAGTCGGTGATCTGCGAATTGACGGCGGTATCTGCTGCGGAGTCTGTGATCTGCGAGTTGACCTCGGTGCTTGCAGCAGCAGGTTCGGGAGCCGAAGGCGGCGACCAAGGCGCTTCCTCGGCGAGAACTGGTTCTGGTTCCGGCGTTTCCGCCGCGAAAGGCGATTCGGTTTGCGACGAATCCGCAAACGGATCCGCGGCCGGTAATTCTTCAGGAGCGGACCACGCTGGCTGCGGTGCCGTCGCCGGCTTCGCGGCCATTTTTTCCAACTCCTCGAAACTCATGCGCGGAAATGCGCGCGTCTCGCCGCCGAACGCCGACGGCGCCTCATCCCACGGCGACGGCTCGGCGGGCGCTGGCACTTCCGCCTGCGTTTCAAACGGAGCCGGTGTTGCCTGCGCCTCGGCCATCTGACGCATCTCATCGAAGCTCATCGAGGGGAAGGCGCGCGTTGCACCGGCGTCTTCTTTCGGCTCGTCCCACGGCGACGTATCTTCGGCAGGCGAAGATGGCGCCGCTTCAAATGGCGACGGCGTTTCTGTTGGTGCCTCCGCAGAAGGCTGCGATGCCTGCGCCATCTGCTGCATCTCTTCGAAACTCATGCGCGGAAACGCACGCGTCTCGCCGCCGGACGCCGGCGCCGGTTCATCCCACGGAGAAGGCTCGGAAGCAGGTGCTGCTTCCTGATGCGGCGCCGGTGCCGCAGGAGCGTTCGCCATCTGCTGCATCTCCTCAAAACTCATCCGAGGGAGTGCTCGCGTTTCGTTTCCGTATTCTGGCTCGGGAGCATCGAATGGCATGTCAGTGGTCGTTGGGGCCGCCGCTAAGGGAGCAGCGGAGAAGATGTCGTCGTCGTGCGCGAACGGCTCGGGAGCTGCAGCAGGCGCCGGCTCGAACGAAGGCATATCGTCGAAGAGCGCGGGAGCGGCGGCCGCTTCCGGTTCCGGAGCAGAA
>DATAMS010000151.1:0-9975 GCA_036260495.1 Thermoanaerobaculia bacterium | reverse complement strand
TTGATCGCCCTATCCTCCGGCCGGGCGCAGCCTCGCCTTCCTGGTTCCTCTCGTTGCCATCGGCTTGATTATCTCCGTGCTGACCTCTCAGCGCGAGATTTGTCGTGCGTACGAAGAGTGTTCGACACTTTCCTCACAAGGAAACCCTGCCTTGGTTGCGCGCAATCTCACGCCCTACGGCAAGCAACCCACCTCTACTCGATCAGCGACCTGATTCAGGGGTACGTCGCTGGAGCGCATGCCGAGGTCTTTGAAGGGGGACTTGATTTGTTCGCTGGAGAGGATTGCCGGCTCGAAGATGGCGTAGGTCTCCTCGCCACATTCGAGGGCTGCGGGGGTGCCGATGGTGGTTTTCGATTGCATGATGACGTGTCCGATGACGAGATCGCTGCGCTCGCGCGGATCGGTCCAGCGCATACGAAGGACGTAGTCTTCCTGAGGAACACTGATGATTGCCATCCTTCCTGTTTGATGAGCGGAGGATGCTACTACAGCAGTCAGGAGTGATTCATCCGCCGCGTTGAAGAAGTGAAAACTTATGGAGAGTGTTGCAAACGCAGGCGGAATGAAGACAATATGCATCACCCCCTTGATCGTCCATCCCGCCCCAACTCCCAATACGAATTGAAGGAGATCGAGCGATGAGCAACAACGACGGGTATCAGGTCGCGTACGAATACACGGTCCGGTATTTTCCTCGCTACTTCACCTGGGTTCAGTTTCACATCAACAGCGACAACAGCCAGCGGTCGGGCGCCGGCGAGCAAATCGCCAACCGGCTCACTGGACCGCTGGGAATGGGGCCGGAGTACAAGGTCGTCGTCGCCATCAATGACGACACCATCTACGCCGAGGCCTTTGTCGATGTGTCGGACGGGCCGGTGATACTGACAATCCCGAAGTATCCAAACAAGTATTCGATCCTGCAGTTGGACGTGTATGGCAACGTCCTCTCGACCAATCTCTCGTCGGACCCGCCCTCCGGCGGAGGCGTTTACGCGTTCGTTGCGAACGGGTACTCGGGAAAACTGCCGAAGAAAGCCACGCGCGTGGAGATGCCGTACACCTTCACGACCATCGCCATCCGCATCGACAAGCACTCCCCGACGGGGCAGAACCTGATCCGCGAAGCCAGCGAGTTCCGGTTGAAATTGTCGATGCAGACGCTCGCCGAATACGACCCCAGCAGCGATTCCGGCCACACGCTCGTCCTGCCGCTCTCCTTCTTCGGCCCGTCGGTGAAGCTCATGGCCGATGTCGGTCTGACCATCTCGCCGGAAGCCTTCCTGACGACGGTGCAGCAAGCGATGGCGTCGCCGATGACGCAGCCAGTCACGGACGATGACCGCGCGCTCATGCAGCGGTTCGACACCGCGTTCGCGGCAGCCAGGAGCAAGGTCAACAAAGATTCGGCGCCGCTCACCGGCATCATTCGAGGCGCGCAAGCAGCGTATGCGGCGATCCTCAACCGCTGGCATTCGCACCGCGGCGCGACGAACTGGATCCACTTCAACAACATCGGCGAGTGGGGGACCGCTTACCTCGACCGCGCCGCACTCACGGAGTACATCCAAGTCGGCAACAACCGCAAGGCCGCCTTCTATGCGAACGCATTTGCCGACGCCAGCGGCCTTCCGCTCGATGGCGGCAGTTTCGCCTACACGATCCAGTTCACGAAAAAAGATCTCCCCGACTACGAGCGTTTCTGGTCGATGACGGCCTACACGCCGGAGTACGTCGAGCTGGTGCCAAACATCCTCGACAAATACCTGGTCGCCTCGTACACGCCCGGACTCGTGACCGCGAGCGACGGATCGGTCACGATCTACCTGCAGTCCGATCCGCCGCGGAGTGCGCCGATCGCGAACTGGTTGCCAGTGCCGAAGAGTATGTTCAGCCTCCTGTTCCGCGTTTACGGACCGAAAGGAAAAGCGCTGGCAGGTACGTACGTGCCGCCGAAAATCCACCGCACGATCCGGCAGTAAGGGCAGGTGTGATTGACCGTTCGCTGCAGCAAAGACGCCGGCCATTACAATCACGCGATGCGCATTCGATTGGCCGTTCTGCTTTTCCTCGCCGCGACACCTGCTTTCGCCAACTTCCGCGAGTTCACGGACGTGCCGAAGAATCCGGCGCTCGTTCTTGCGGTACAGCATGCCGCGGAGCAGACGCTGAAGGATTTTCCGAAGCTGACGGCGGACAACCTGGCCATCAGCATCATCGACGTCACGAAAGACTCGACGGTCGATCGCGGCGACTGGCATGGCGACGCGCCGTTTTATCCGGCCTCGGTCGTGAAGCTGTACATCATGGCCGAGGTGTTTCATCAGCAGTTGGAAGGCGACGAAGAGGTGCAGCATGCGCTTCGAGAGATGATCCGGGTCTCCGATAACGACGCCACCGCGTATCTCCTCGACATCGTCAGCGACACCTGCCCGGGACCGAATCTCGAAGGGCGCGCGCTGAACAAGTTCATCGACAAACGGCGCGTGGTGAACAAGTGGTTGGCGTCAATGGGCTACGACATCAGCGCGATGGCCAAGCCGTGGAGCTTCGGACCCTTCGGCCGCGAGGCGCAACTCCTCGGCGGCGCTGCACGGCCGAACCGCAATCGATCGAGCGCGAATTCGTTCGCGTCGCTCCTGCTGTGGATCGTGCGCAAACGCGCTGTGTCGCCAACGGCCAGCGACAAGATGCTGGCACTGTTGGAGCGTCCGCTCAATCCGCTACGTGCCGATGAGAACCAGGTGAAGGAGTTCATCGGCGAGTCATTGCCGGCAGGTTCAAAGGAGTGGTCGAAGGCCGGCTGGACCTCGGAGGTTCGTCACGATGCCGCGTACATCGAGCTCCCAGGCGGACGAAAACTGATCCTGGTCATCATGACGCGCGGTACGGCGGACGACGTGAAACTGATTCCGGCAATCGCGAAAAGTGTGCTGACCGAGCTGCAGTAACGCGCCGCGGGCAGCGTGGTAACCTCATCCGCACACGCATATGGAATGGTGGTTCTGGGTTCTTCTGGCGTTTCTTCTGCTCACGGTCGAGTTCTTCGCGACGACTGCGCATATCGGATTCTTCGCGGTCGGCGCGTTCATCGTGGCCATTCTGGTCGGACTTGGACTTCCTATTCCGCTCTGGGCGCAGCTCCTCACGTTTGCCATTTCCTCGGTCGTGCTGCTGATCTTCGTGCGGCCGGTCGTCGTGCGCAAGCTGGGGCTGAGCAAGACCCACGTTGTCGACACGATGGTCGGCGAACAGGCCATCGTCCTCGTCGATTTGGCTGTGGCCGCTGAAGGGAAGGCGGAGATGCGGGGAAGTACCTGGACCGCGCGGAATGTTGGAGAAACGCAACTTCTCAAAGGACAACGTTGCGTCGTGGAGAAGGTCGTCGGTCTGACCCTCTACGTGCGTGCGTCGTAAACAACATCAACGGAGGCCGTTATGACTGTTCTCGTCGCGTTCGTCGTCGTCATCTTTGCGCTCATCATGATCAGCCGCATCGCGCGTGTGGTTCCGCAGCAGAACGCGTGGGTGGTGGAGCGGCTGGGCAAGTATTCGTCGACGCTCGAGCCGGGCTTTCACATCCTCGTGCCGTTTCTCGACAGCGTCCGCTACAAACATTCGCTGAAGGAAGTGGCGATGGATGTGCCGGAGCAGGTTTGCATCACGCGCGACAATGTGCAGGTAGCGGTCGATGGCGTGCTCTATTTCAAGGTGCTCGATCCCGCCCGTGCCTCGTATGGCATTTCCGACTACACCTACGCGATCTCGCAGCTCGCGCAGACAAACCTCCGCAGCGAGATCGGCAAGATCGAGCTCGATCGCACCTTCGAGGAGCGCACCAACATCAACCTCATGGTCGTGAGCGAAGTCGACAAGGCGTCGGAAGCGTGGGGCGTGAAGGTGCTCCGCTACGAGATCAAGAACATCAATCCGCCGAAGGACGTGCTGGCGGCGATGGAGAAGCAGATGCGCGCCGAGCGTGAGAAGCGCGCCACGGTTCTTCAGTCCGAGGGTCAGCGTGATGCGTCGATCAATCAGGCCGAGGGCGACAAGCAGCAGGTGATCAAGGCGTCGGAAGCGAAGAAGCAGCAGGCGATCAACGAAGCCGAGGGGCAGAGCGCGGCCATCGAATCAGTCGCTGTCGCTACCGCGAATGGCATCAAGGCCGTTGCCGAGGCGATCAAGACCGCGGGCGGATTCGAAGCGATGCAACTTCGTCTGGCCCAGGAGTACATCAAGCAGTTTGGCGAACTGGCGAAGAGCGGCAATTCGATGATCATCCCCGCGAACCTGAGCGATGTCGGCTCGATCATCGCCATGGCCACGAGCGTATTCAAAGGCGCGGCAGGCGATCCGAAGCTTCCGATCCGCCCGGTGATGGATTCAGCGCGGGCGTAGGCTTTTGTCATTTTCATTGTCATTCCGAACCGCCGGAGCGCAGCGGAGGACGGAGAGGAATCCCCTCAATACGTCCGTCCCTGGTACTTCGGCAGGGGATTCCTCTCCGTGCTTCGCCGGTTCGGAATGACAAACCTTGCACGCCGCGCGTGTCCGCTCTACGACGACAGCGGTGTTCTTGTTCTCCACCACGCGTACGCCGGCAATCCCGCCGCGAGGATCGCGAATCCGATCACGCTATTGACCGGCGATTTCACGATCGTGGCGATGACGACGATCCAGCAGGAGAGCGTGAAGATTCCGGTCGTGAATGGATGGCCCGGCGTGCGGAAGCCGGCGGCGGGTTGGCGGCGGCGGAAGATGAAGAGCGCCAGGCCGGTCAGGCCGAAGAAGATGAAATCGGTGGAGACGACGTAGCTGAGGATCTGTTCGTACGTTCCGGAGACGGTGATGATGATCGCGACGAGGCCTTGCAACGCGATGGCGACGACCGGCACATGCGTCTTCGCGCTGATGCGTCCGACGCTCTTGAAGAAAAGTCCGTCGGCGGCCATCGCGTAGTAAACGCGCGGCGCGGTGAGCATGCTCTGGCTGAGAAAACCGAGCGTGGAGATGGCGATGCCGGCAGCGATCAGGCGCGCGCCGCGCTCGCCGAGGGCGAGACGCATCACGGCGGAGGCGGGCGTGGCGGCATTCGCCAGTCCTTCCGCGCCGAGCGCGCGCACGCAGACAAAACTGACGCCGACGTAAATGGCGATCACGCCGATGATGCCGGCGAGCAGGCCGATGGGAAGGTCGCGGCGGGGACGCGCCAGCTCGCCGGACACGAAGCTCGCGGTCTGCCAACCGCCGTACGCGAACATCACCGGAGTCATGGCCGCGCCGAAGCGGAGAAAGAGATCGCTGGATAGGGGAGCGTCGAGCATCGCGCGCGGGGCAACGTGGGGCGCGACGACCGTAACTCCGGCCACGAGCAACATGGCGATCGCCGCGAGCTTCATCAGCATCAGCGCGTTCTGCGTGTTGCTGCCGCTGCGAACGCCGAGACAGTTGATCAGCGTGAGGATGAGCAGCGCACCGACGGCGATGGTCCACTCCGGAACGGCGATGCCAATCAGACTGAGCGCATAGCGAGCGAACGTCGCCGCCACCGCCGCCATCCCGCCGCTCTGGACGATGAGCAGCAGCGCCCAGCCATACATGAACGCAACCGATGGATGGTAGGCATCACGAAGGTACGCATATTGACCACCGACCTCGGGACGCAACGCCGCCAGCTCCGCATACGCAGACGCGCCGAGCAGCGCAATCACGCCGCCAGCGATCCACGCGCCGAGGATAAGTGCAGGCGTGTGAACCTGCCTGGCGACGACGGTGGGATTGAGAAAAATGCCCGAGCCGATGATCCCGCCCATCACGATCATCGTGGCGTCGAACGCGCCGAGGCGGCGAGCGAGGGCAGGGGCCGTATTGGTCACGATGCGGGCGTCGCTTGTCGGGGGTCGGGTGTCGAAGGGAAGGAGTGCGGGCGTCTCGCCCGCGGCGGCGAGGCGTCTCGCCTCGGCGTGCTGTCCGGGCGGTCCGAGTGAGTCGTGTCGAGTCTCTCCGGCCATGCGCCGTTGTTACTCCGACTCCCGACCCCCGAACACCGACTCCCTCGCAGAATCACGCCGCGCCGCTTCCCGCCACTGCCTCGGGCACACAACAATCGACCGTAGCCACCACCTCGTTGCCGCACCCGCGGTACTCGATCGAAGAAAAACTGACGTGCCGCGCCATCAGAATTCCGCGCCCATGCCGGTCGAACGCGCGGCGAGGATCGATGTCGAGATAACGCGTCCACTCGAAGCCGTTGCCGCGGTCGCAGATCGTGAAGCGCAGCTCGGTGTCGTTGCGATGGAACCCGACGTCGACGCGCTTGCTGACATTCTCCGGCAGCATGAGCCTTCGCTCGATCTCCGCTGCCCACGTTCCCTCGGATAGCAGCGCGCTCTTGTCGTCGTACGTGATGCCGAGGTTTCCGTGCTCGACGGCGTTGACGAGGAGCTCCGTGAGACCGATCACCGTTGCCTCCGCATCCGGACACGCGTTGGCGAGAACGGCAGCAAGACCGCGCGCTTCTTCGATCGTGCGATACGTGAAGTGCGCGTCGTCGAGCAATTGCAGAACCTGAAGTCCGCGGCGTACGCGTCTCTGCAACTCGCGCGCGGCAGCACTGTCGGCGGCGGCCGTGCGCACCACGCTCATGAGCATCTCGACGTCGTATGGCTTGGTCAGATAGTAGTAAGCACCGGCGCGGATGCCTTCGATCACTTCGTCGCGGGCGACGAGCGCGCTTTGCAGAATGACCGGGACGATGAGGAAGCGATGATCGCCCTTGATGCGCTTGAGCAGATCCATTCCATTCATACGCGGCATGGAGCGGTCGAGCAGGACGAGATCGTAGCGGTCGGGATTCGCGTCGAGCATCTCCCACGCTTCGACGCCATCGCAGGCAAACTCGGTCTCGAAGCCGTCGCGGCTCAGGTGCGCATCGAGCAGCGCCCGATCGGCTTCGCTATCTTCGACGACCAGGACGCGCGCCTGCTCAGACATCGTGACCTCAATTGTTGTGGTGCGTGCGGATCATAAAACAACTATCGGAAAGTCTCGACAACTGCATCCCACTCGGCGCGCTCGCGGAGGAGCCGCTCGACCAGCTCGCGGAAGGCGCCCTCTCCGCCAGGCGATTTCAGTTTCCAGGTAGCGGCTGCGTGGACCTCGGGCGCAGCATCGGCTGGTGCGGCCGAGATTCCCGCGCGCAGCATCGGCGCGAGGTCCGGAAGATCGTCGCCGATGTAGAGCGTCTGATCGAACGTCAGCGCCATCGACTCGAGGATCTCCGCGCATGCGACGGCCTTGTTCGTTGCGCCCTGATGCAACTCCGTGATGCCGAGCTCGCGTGCGCGCCGTGCGAGTGCGGGCGAGGTGCGCGATGTCAGCAACACGATCTGGATGCCGGTGCGCTGCACCAGCTTTGCGCCGAGTCCGTCGCGGACGTTGAAGTTCTTCAGTTCGGAGCGGTCGCCGGCGTAGATGATTTTCCCGTCCGTCCAGACGCCGTCGACGTCGGAAACGATGACGCGGATGTCGCGCGCGTGAGCCATGTGCTCGAAGGATAGCAGCCGCAACATAGAATCCATGTCGTGACCATTCCTGCACGCCGCGTGATTCGCGGCCGCGTGCTGACCGCCGGCTTGCGCGCCGTGAGCGCCATCGTGCGCCGTCTCTCGCTTTCCACGGCCCGCGCCATCGGCGTTTTCATCGGACAACTGGGGTGGCTGCTGCTGTGGCCCGATCGCGGACGTGCCATCGCAAACATCACCGCCGCGTTTCCGGATTGGTCTCGCAACCGCTGCCTTCGAACCGTTCGGGCCATGTTTCACCACCTCGGCAAGACGCTCGCCGAGATTCTCTGGCTGCCGAATCTTGACGCAGAGACTCTCGCTCGCACGACGACATTCGAAGGTCTCGAGAACCTTCCGCAATCGGAAGGCGCGATCGGGATTACCGGTCATTGCGGCAACTGGGAGTGGCTTGCGCATGCCATCGCCAGACATACGCCCCTCACCGTTCTTCATCGCGAGCGCGACGAAGCGGAGATGAACGATTTCGCCACCGAATTGCGGCACCACAGCGGGATCGCGACGATCGATCGCGGCTCGACGGGCGCCGGCCGCGAGATGATCCGCGCGTTGCGCCGCGGCAGCCTTCTCGGATTTTTGATCGATCAGAGCATCCGGTCGGAGAGTGTGCGCGTGACGTTCTTCGGGCGTCCCGCGCTGGCGCCGCTCGGTCCGGCCAGGCTGGCGATCACGACTGGCGTTCCGATCATCCGCATGTTCTGCGAGCGCCGCGGCGACAAGCTCCACATCCGCATCCTCGAGCCGATCGTGGCCGGGCCCGAAGACGATGCCGCGTCGATCACGGCCCGCCTCACCGCCGACATCGAAGAGCAGATTCGCCGCGTCCCCGAGCAATGGGTATGGATGCACGGCCGCTGGCGGATTCGTTCGAAGTGGGAAGTCGTTGGGAACGAAAAAGCCGAAGGCCGGAAGGTGAAGCTGGAGCGGAAACGGCGAAAGGCGAGAGAGAAGGCGGCGAGAACTTCATGATTTTAGAAGCGTTTCACGCGGAAACGCGGAGGACGCGGGGAAAACCCCTCCGCATCTCCGCGCCTCCGCGTGAAATGGTTTCTCATCAGATCACGATCGTTTCGTGAATCGGTTTGTTCTCCCAGAATCGCGCGATCGAGAGCGGCGTGCAATCGAGCGTGCGGTACTCGCCGAATTGCAATAGCTCGGAAAGCGCGAGCCCCGCGGCCGGCGACTCCATTGCGCCATGGCCTGAGAAGCCGGTCGCGAACAGCAAGCCGGCAACGTGTGGATGCTCGCCGAAGACGGCGTTGTGATCGACGGCGTTCGTGTCGTACAGCCCGCCCCACATCGACATCAGCCGGCAGCGCTCCATGCCGGGGATGCGCTCCTGCATGTAGTAGTTGATCTTCTCCTCGTAGTACGTCGCGTCGGCGGTTGTGTCGAAGCCTTTCGGCGTGTCGGGGTCCGCGCGTCCGATCATCAGATTCGGTCCCTCGGGACGAAAATAGATTCCGTTGTCGATGATCGTCATCGGAATCCGTTCGAAGCCTTCGATCGGCGGCATGTTCGTGATGAAGAGCATGCGATTGAGCGGGATCACCGGCGGCAGATCGTCGCCCGTCATGCCGGATGCTTCCATCAGCGCGTTCGTCCACGCGCCCGCGGCGACGAGGATCTTTTCGCTCTCGATGAACGAGCCATCCTCCATCTCCACGCCGCGATACTTGCCGTCGATGATGCGCAACTTCTTCACGGACGCGTTCAGACGCAGCTCGGCCCGCCCGGCGAATCCTTCCTGTCCGCGCTCGAAATATCCCTGCGCCGCGGCCGATGGATCGAAGCTGCCGCAGTCCGGCCCGAACACGCCTCCCGCAATCGGTTTCATCTGCAGGATCTCATTCACCTCGGGATCGATGTGTCCGATCCCGGCGCGCAATCCAGGAACTTTGGCTTCGACTTCCTTCGCATCGAGAAACTCGATGGTCACACCGTTCTTCGCCCACTCGCTGCCGTACGCCCGGGCGCTCTCGAAATTCTCTTCGTACTGGCAAAAGAGGTAACCGCGCTGATCGAATCCGATTGGAAACTGCAGCTCATCCTGAAACGACTTCAGCTTTCCGATCGAATAGCTCGTCAGCCGCATGTTGATCGGCGTCGTCCAGATGTTGCGGAAGCCGCCCGCGGAAAGCGCCGTCGAGCCTTTCGACAACGCGTCCTCGCGCTCGAGCACGAGCACGCGCCCGCCGTAGCCGGTCTGCGCCAGGTGATACAGCGTGCTCCCGCCGATGATCCCGCCGCCGATGATGATCAGGTCGTAATTGGGCATTGATTCTCCGGGGATGCGTCGAGTGGATTAGTAGACTAGTGGATGAGTAGATTAGTGGATTAGTTGATTTGAAGATCACTGGGTTCCGGGTCGGTGGATTTGCGCATCAGG